>JAPLOC010000237.1 GCA_026692825.1 Planctomycetota bacterium
CCCGCCGCTACCGTCAGCGTCACAATTTCCGTTGATCCGAAATCGAGGCCGGTCAAGATCTGACCCGCCGCTACGGTGACGATATGGACCCCGGTCGTGCCGGTCCGCAGAACCGGATCGCCGGCACCGCCGCCGCCAATTCCGCCCGATCCACTGTCGCCGTCGCCCGATTCGCGGTTGTAGAGATCGCGGACCAGTCGCACGTCGGTCGCAGAGAATGTCGTCCGTTCCTGGGAGTAACGACCATCCATGATATCTTCGCCGACGATGAAATCGGTGTGCCCCAGTCCGATGGCGTGGCCGATCTCGTGGGCCATGACAGTGAAGAAGTCAAACGTGCCGGCAGGGTTGCCGTTGGAGTAGGTATCGTCCCAGACCTCGGCCGAATCGAGCCAGACTTTGCCGGCGGTGATGATGTACTGGCCGTCGATCTTCGAGAACGTGCCGCCACCCAGGGCGAGCGTCCCCCGCGGCGCACTCTTGTACCCGAGCGCCGCCAGATCTCCCACGCCGATGGTGATGACGCCGTTCGCGCCGGCCGTCGTACTGCGGATGAAATTCAGCCGGCCATCGGAAACGCTCTCCCAACTGTCAAATGCAAACTCGGCGATCCCGATCTGTGTCGTCGAAATCGAATTCGAATAGCCGCCAAGCGAGCGGAAGTCGTAATAGATGTCGATCACGTCGGGAGTCGAGGGGTCAGCATCGCGCCAGTTGTACTTGGTGCCGGCACCGGTGTAGAACGGGCTCGCCGTGCCAGAGCCGGTCTCGTCTGTCGCCCCATAGAGTGCCCGCAACAGATTGCCGTCGGCGGTGGAAACATGGGAAATCTCTCGTCCGTATTTAAAACCGTTGACCGGCGTCCCTCCGCAGCCGCAATGCGTCTGGAACAGCAGATTCTGGGTTGAACCTTCCGCCAATTTGATCAATTCGCCGGACGGGGCGACATCGGTCACGGTGACCCCCAGCGCATGGCCAATTTCGCGAGCCACAATGGTGAAAAAGTCGTACGCCCCCGCAATGTCACCGTTGTTGTAAGTACTTTCCCAGTTTTCGGCTTGATCCAGCCAAACCACTCCCGAGGAAATCGACTTTCCGGACACCTCGTTGTGGAACGTTCCCCCTCCGAGACCGAAAGTCTGCTTGATGCCACTGACATAGCCGAGTGCCCCCAGATCTCCCACGCCAATCGTAATGATCTGGTCGGCGGGGCTTGCCGTATCGCGGACAAACCGCACCAGATTGCCCGACGCACTCGTCCACGAGCGCAGCGCCATTTCGGCAAGTTCTGTCTGGGTGGAGCTGATCTGATTGCTGAAGCCGTTCAGATCACGGAAATCGTAACGGATCTCAATGACGTGACTCGTCGACGGGTCGGCGTCCGCCCAGGCATAGCGCGACGACGAAGCGCCGGTCGAGCTGTCGGTGTACAGATCGATGGAGTCGGTATTGGCCGTGGATGAATCGGCTGATCCATTCGACTCGCCCACGGCCGGAGACGTTCCCGGGAACGTTTGTTTCCAGCCGTCGGGTAACACCTCGGCGACCGTGTAAACACCCGCCGGGAGACCGGTGAAGCGGTAGGCCCCGTTCAAGTCGGTGACCGTCGTGAGTTCACCGGGTTCCAGCGCTCCGTTCTGATTCGAGTCGAGGAAGACCGTCCATCCCACCAGCGCCTCTTCGTTCGCATCGTGTACCTTGTTCTGGTTGACATCGTGCCAGAGATCGCCATGCAGCTCCGCCGGGGCGGGGGGAGCGACATACCGCCATTCGACCGATTCGACGCCGGCCCCCAAATTGTCTGCGACGTCATGCAGTTCCGAGGTATCGATCGCAAGGCGGTACAGTCCGTCGATGCCGGCCAAGCCCGCCAGACCCGAGATTCTAAACGTATGGTCATCCCGCTTTTCAATGGCTGGAATGGCCGGCAGCAGGTTCGGACCGCCGTCCCGTGTAAATGTCAGCGACGCCGGGTCGAGCGTTGTTTCGCGAACCGCCTCGCTGAACGTGATGTCGACGAAATCCGGCACTGTTGAACCAGTCTGCCGGGGGGCATTTCCCCAGGCGCTGACGACCGGTGCCACCTGGTCGACAAACAGCCGATAGTCGACCTGACTCGAGTTGCCTGCCAGGTCGGTAACGACCACACCCAGCCGATGACTGCCAGCCACGTCCAGGATGACGGCAATTGTGAACTGGCCACTGACGTTCGTCTGGCTGGCCAAAACGGCTCCCGTGGCAGGGTTCACGATGGTCACCGTGACGTGAGATTCCGCCACCGTTCCAGAAATCGTTCCCGCGAGCTCATTGGTAATCCCATCTCCAGCAATCCCGCTGTCGATTGTAAACGCCAGTTGGGAAGCTGTCGCCGGCGCGGTTCGGTCGACCGTGAAGTCATAACCGAAGGAACCGGTTCCGGGATTTCCGGCGGGGTCGCTCACATCGGCACCGTCGAGTGTAAACAGGTAAGCACCATCGACGTCAGTCAATGAAGCAATGCCCGCGAGATGCCAGGTCGTATCGTTGATCTGGGAAATCGTCAGACCGACGGTCGAGACTGCGGATCCACCTCGGGTGAGTTTCACGTCACCGGCCGTGAAACTGCCCGCCGCCAGGCGCTCGTTGAATTCAACGTCGAAATCCCCCACCGTCTGGCGGGTGGGCGACGCGGGAAGCCCGGTCATCGACACGATCTGCGGTCCAACGGAATCCATGCGCCACGAAACCGACATGCCGCCGACGCCGGCCAAACGCTGCGACGAACTCACCAGGACGACCGCGGCGCTCGAAAGCGCGCAGCAGGAATCAAAGTCGAAACTGGCGGCGCAGGCCGAGCACACCCGGTTCCTGGCCACGCCATCACGCCGCAGAACCAGATCGCTCACGTCCAGCGACGTGGCATCGATCGCCCTGTTGAACGTCACCGTCAGGTTGTCCACAGCCGTGTTACGCAGCGCCCCCGCGAGACCGGCAATTCCGGTCACAGCCGGCGCTGTCTCGGCCTTGTTCCATTCGACGGTTTCATGACCGATCCCCGGATTTCCAAATCGATCGGTGACTCCCGAAGCAAGAATCGTCAGGGAATACGCACCGTCGATGCTATTGAGCGACGATAGTCCTCCGATCTGATAGGAGTTTCCTCCCCGAGGGGTGATCGTCACGCCCGATGTGATGAGGTTCGTCGCACCGCCATTCCGATACAGGGCGAGGTCACCGACATCGAAACTCAATTCGTCGACTGGTTCAGAAAATGTCACCAGGATTGCGTCGACCGGAGTGGTGACCACAGGGTCGGGAGCTGTCACGGCGACAATCGTCGGTCCCGCAGCGTCCACCGGGGTGTAGGTGACTGTGTAATGTCCACTTCCGCCATAGTCGAGCAGATGCAGTCGATGTTCCGAGATCGGGCGGCGTCCTTCGATGAAAGTGCGATCGGTCTGCCAGGCGTTGCCGCCGACGATATTGTCTCCAATCCGGATCACGGTCCCGTCGTCGCGTACAATCTGCGAGATGCGATAATCTGCGCCGGCCGGGTCGGACAGCGAGATGTAGTTCCACCCGGCCAAGACGTTGGCGGTCAGTGCCACACTGAGGGCGCCTGGAACCGGTACGGCCGAGAAGCTGGCCGGCGGGGCGACACTCACGGGAAGTGAAGTCCCGTCGCTGAGGAACAACGTGTCGGGAGTGTCGTGTTCGTCGGGTATGTCGTTGACGAGAAAGTCGAATTTTCCGTCATCAAACGCTCCTCCCGCAAACGCCAGGTGAATCATCTCATGGATATCCACGCCGTCGATCAATGAGTATTTCGCGTCACCCAGTGCATCGGTGTGGCGGATCTGTGCCGAATAATCAATGAACTGTCCCTGCAGCGAACTCGTCAGCAGCCAGCGTCCCTGGACGACGGAACCCGGGTCGATCGCACCGAAATTGGCCGTGAGTGATGGAGTCAGATTCTGCCCGTCAACTTCGGTGCCCACGATCTGGAAATCGACCAACAGCCCTTTCTCGTTGTCAACGATTCGCGGATTGGCCGACGTGATCGAAACGTCGTTGGCCACCCCGTAGCCTTTATTCTGGATCTGAACGGCAAGATTGTACGGCTGGCTGGGTTCGACTTGCGGCGTGAACGGGTCGTCAGCCAGCACATCGCGCTGGTGAAAGTAGTCGATATGCAGCGACGGATTGGGCAACACCGAGATCGTCACGGGCGTCATTGGAATGGCGATTTCGTCGGCACCGGTGTGGTAGCTCAGCGTCGCACCGACCGCATAGGCGGTCGCAGTCGTCGGGGCGGCCTCATTCGATGGAATCAGCAGGAACGTCACGTGGCCCCGCGCACCCGAGGGAATCACCCCGCCCCCCGCCACATCACCGAGTCCGTCCAGTGAATTGACCTCGACCTTGAACAAACTGGTCACGTCCTTCCCGTTGGCATCGGTGATGTACAGGTCGACATCGACCGCGGTGAGGTCGGCACTGCTGGAGTTTTCGATGTCAAGCGTCGCCAGAAAGGCGTCACGAGCGATCACCACTTCTTGATCCACCTGCAGCGACACGCGCCCGCAGACGCCGCTGGGGGCGGTGGTGTTCAAATCGTTGTACAGCACCCGCATTCCCGCCCGCAGCGCATCGATCGGCGAATCGAATCCTCGCGACGCAAAGCTGTCAAACGCCACCTGCGCCGCGCTCCGTTTCGCGTTGTAGACATCGAGATCGATGAAATCGGCGTTGTCGCCAGGCGCCAGGTCGGCCGCGCGCAGAATGCCCGCCGCGTTGTACTGCACCGTGCGGTTCCAGCGGTCGATAAAGGCGCTGACCTGGGCCGAAGTCACCCCCTCGGGTTGTGCCGACGCGAACAACTGGCTGCGTTCACCGGCGGTGATCAGAGTCCCCTCTTCCGAATTCGTGTCGATCACGCCCGAGAGGTTCAAATTCCAGGTGTTCAGACCGTCGGCGCTGGCATTATTGAGGAATCCGGCATCCCCGTAGATGTATCGCGGGAGATTGAGAATTGCGTCGAGCCGCAGAGCATCGTCGTAGACCCGTTGGACCGCGTCGGAGCGGCCGGAAGAGCTGCCGGAAAGCGAATCCCCGAGAATCGACTGGTAGGGGTCAGACTGCCCGCCGACCACCGTCCCCTTCTTCTTGTCGATGCAATTGATGTAAATGTCGATTCCGCATTTCACGAGGTCGACCACTTCGCCGGCGAGGGGAATCTTTTTTCCACTCGCCTCGAGACAGTCGATCAACGCCTTGAGCGCATCTTCTGGATTGGAAATCAGCCCCACAATATCCTGGATGCATTTCGAGAGGTTTGACGCCGGAATATGTTCCTTAATGCACTCGGCGATGGCCCGCAGGCAGGGATCGCAATCGAACGGCAGCACGGTCACCGGTTCCATCCGCAGATCCTGCAGGCCACTGCCAAACCCCCCCACCCAGCCATTGGCCGCGAACCCCACGGCACCCACATTCAAGCCGTCCTGGCCGCCGACGGCGTCACCCAATGTCGGGAAGCCTCCACACTGTCCGAAATCAAACGAGGTGTTGATGGCGAACAGCGGCACACCGAAGACCAGATCGAGATCGGCACATTTGAATTTCCAGGTCAGATACATGGGCAGCGTGCCGCAGTCGCTCGACGATGCCTGCGTTGTCATTCCACCGACCGGTGCGGGGCCGATTTTCTCCAGCAACACAGGTACCGTGATGGATGAGTTCGCGCCCAGCGTTCCGAAGTCCGTCGCCAGCGGACGGACGGCGTATGTCGCATTCTGGCCGATGTTGAGCTTCACGTCATTCGCCGCGATCAGGCCGTAGTTGCTGATCTTGAGTTCGACATACTTGCGGTCGCCTAGGTTGACGAGGTCGCCAAAATCGAACACGGGGGGATCGACCACGACGACCGGTGCCGGGACGTTGGTCTCAAAGACCGGCTCCACCGTCACCTGGGTCCGGTCGGGAACGGTCGTTGGCACCACGGTGAAGTTGTATTTCACCAGGTTTCGGGCACAGAACACCGTGGCTTCATTGATGCGCCCCGCCTCGACCATCACCGTGATTTCCTTGGACAGGTGCTGGCTCGGGGCCACACGAATCGTGTAGTACCCCTCGCGCAGCGTCGGAATCGACAGTCGGCCCGAAACGTCGCTCATCCCATGAAAAACTGGTTCTCCCGAGACCGCATCGACGACGACAATTGGCGCGGCGGTCACTCGCGGCGATCCGGTCGCGTAATAGGTGAATTCGTCGACGACCTCGATGTCCAGACCGCCGAATGCGCTCCCCACAGTGCGGATCGTGAGCGGAATGGCGATCCCAATCCCCGAATTCGCGGGAGTCGACCCGGCCAGGACCAGTGACCCGGTGAATTCCCCCAGGGCCTGATCGCCAGGTGGCGTCAGCCTGATCACCACGACCGTCGACTCCCCGGGCGCCAACGACGCGACCGAGGTACTCGTGACGGCCGACAACCAGCCGGCGCGGGGCAACTGCAATCTCAGCGGGCCGCTCGCCACGCCGCCGTTGTTCGTGACTGTCACCGAGACAAACCGCTGATCGCCACGAACCACACTCGTCTCGATTCGCGCGAGAGAAGACTCCAGCCGCGGCAGAAGCTGCTCGACCGACACGCGGATCGGCACATCCAGTGTTGCCCCTTCGGCACTGGTCAGCCTCAGCAGCACGGTTCCACTGGAGAGGGAGGCGTCGATCGCCGCCAGGGACCAGGCGAGCGTCAGTGTTCCCGAACCGGGGAGACTCTGGTGGGTACCGCCGTCTCCCAGCACTGGCGTCACGGTGACATTGGTCAGTCCCGTGATCACCTGCACCCCCAGTTCTGTCAGTGGAATGTCGCTGAGATTTGTCAGCGTGACCTGTCCCCGGGTGGGTGTCGCCCCCTCCACCAGTTTCACCGCAAGACCGGCTGGCTGCGCCGACATCCCAACGAGAGTGAACGAGTCCTGCGGATTCCCCGCACCCGCGGTGGGATAATGCGCAAACAACGTATACCGCCCCGCTTCCCCCGGCAGTGGCCGGAATGCGGTCTGGTAGTTCCCCTGCGCATCGGTGATGGCGCTGATGGTCCGCCGAATGTCTCCCAGCAGAATGTCAACGCTGACCAAAACGAACGGAACTGGTGCCCCCGTCTGAGTGGCGAGCGCCTTTCCATGAAGATCCACAGGGGCACCCGCCACCCCCTGAACCAGCGTTGTCTCGACGGTCGCACCGTAAGCCGGTCGGACCTCAATGGGGATCGCCGACAGCCGCATATTGTTTGACTCGATCCCTTCCAGCACCGCATCGAGGGCGTCGGTCGTGACCACGATCCAGTAGTTGCCCGGACGGCTCGGGAGCTTGAAGGGAACAGTGCCGGCAAACGTATCGAACGGGGCGGTCGACTGCAGAGTCCCTGTGAATGCCGACGTGGAAATCAGCGTGTCGCCTCCGATGACCGGGTCGGTTGACAGGTAGATTTTTTGCGTCATTGTCCCCGCGGCCGGTGCCAGTCCCTGATTCCGCACCCGGTATTGGATGTCGATGGTTGCCCCGGTGACAGCTACGGCGGGAATCGTGATGTCACTGACCACTAGGTCAGGAACACTCTGATCGGTTACCGCCAGCAGGGCCGAACCACCCGAATAGCCTGCGGCGTTGGCGGTGATCGTGACCTGTTGCGTTCCGTCCACCACCCCGTCGGCAATGGTATCGATCAGGAACGTGGTGCCGGCGGCGCCTGCCGGAATCGTGACCTGCAGCGGAACCTGGGCCTCTCCGGTCAGACTGCTGTCCAGGGTGACCACGAGTTCGCTGGAAGTCCCGGTGTTCCGTGTGACAGTCCCCGTGACCGCTCCAACGACCCCTTCGGGGGCCATGGCCCGGGTCAGCGACAGTGACAATGCCAGTCCCTCGTCGTCGGTCACCGTCACGGTGCGCGAAACGCGGCTGCCTGGAATGCGCGAGCCATCGACGGGAAAGGCTCCCCAGGCGTCGATCGTCACCTGTCGATCACCATCGATCACCGTGTTGTCCTGGAGTGTCAGTGCAAAGTCGACAGTCGTCTGACCGGCGGGGATCACCACGGTCTCGGGGGCCGCCAGAACGCCGGTCTGCGACAGATCGAGGCGGACGGTCAGATCGGCCGCGGTTGTGACGGCCCGGCGAATCGTCGCCTGAAATGCGGGATTGACGGTTCCCTCGCTCGCGACAGTACGATTCAGCGAGAATGCGAGGTCCGGGAGATCGTTGTCGTTTAGGGTAATACTGTCGCTGCCGTCGACATGGCTGGTCGCCGACGCCCCCAGGGTAATCGTCAGCGGGGTCTCGGGAATGAGGTCGTCGAGCCCTGCGATTGTGAATGCGGCGCTGGCCTCATTGGCGGGAATCTCAATCGACGGCGGAAAACTGATCTGAACGGAATTCGACGCGTTGAGTGTGACCGTCAACGGCTGATCTGTCACCACATCACGGGTGACGATCGCCTTCACCGTCGTACCTTCCGTCAGCGCATTTTGCTGAATAACAAGCGACAGATGACCCGGGTCGACGTCCAGAGCCTTGATCTGGGCTACCGCCGGATCGAAACCCTGGGCCGACGCGTTCACCGTGACCGTCTGATGACCATCGGCCACGTGATCTGCAACTGCGGTCACGGGAAATGCCACACCCGCCTGTCCTGCGGGAATGGTCACAGTCGCCGGAACCAGCAGTTCTGTCTCATCACCGGTCGTCAGATGGAAAACCAGATCCTGCCCCGTGCTTCCGGTACGCGAAACGACGCCCCACAGGGGCACCGCCGCATCTTCACGCACCTGGCTGGCCGGCAGCGACAACGATAGCGAGAGGGGAACAGTGACGGCGCTTGGCGAAACGGCTGTGTTGTTGGATTCATCACCCTCGGCGTAGACAGCGGCTGTGTCTGTCCCAACAACCAGGTAGACAGTGCCCCCCGATCCCTGGCCAAACGTTGGCACCGTGATCTGGGCCGAGTGATTGCCGATGTCATTGAAAGTGAACGTCCCCGCATACCGGTCGTTCCCCGCCACCGGATCATCGGACAGAAACAACTGCTCGGTCACGGGAAGCGCGGCACCAGCCGGTCCCAGATTCGACGTGTTCCAGGAGACAGTGATTGTCTGGCCGGGGACCGCGGTCGTCGGCAGCGACAATTGACCGGGCGACAGATCGACGAGCGCTAGGGAAAATGCCGCTGCGTAACGATCCTCAGTCGTTTCGCCCTGCACACCGTCAGCATCCTGGTCGAAGCTGTTTCCCGCCAGATCGTGAATTGTCGGCAGCACGGTCAGCGTATAGTCACCGCTGGCGCTTTGTTGTGTGAAAGGAATTCGCCAGGTCGTCCCACCGAGAATCGCGGGTGTTCCAACTCCGATCGCTCCGTGCGGTCCCACCAGCGTCACATCCAAAGCCCGCAAATGATCCAGGACTTCACTGAAAACGACATCCACATGATCGACGGCCAACTGCGAAAGGCCGACCGGAGCCGCGGACACCGCCCGCGGACCGGTCTTGTCGATCGTGAAACCGAAGGAACTCGAGACGGTTAAAGCGTTGCCCGCGATGTCAGTGATCTGGGAGCCCACATGGATCGTATAATCTCCTTCCAACGACTGTGTTGGAATCGTAATGTCGAACGCGGTGTCATTGCTGCCGGAGACCGGAGTGATTCCGCTCGGCACGATCGTACCGGCAGGCCCCGTCAGCGCCAGGTCGTCGCTGGTAAAACTTCCGGTCAAGATGCTCTCGCTGAACGCGACCCTCAAGGTGGATACATCGGTGCGACGCGGTCCGATCGGCGAAAAGTCGTTGATTTTGGGTGGGGTGACATCGGCCAGTAGTGTGAACTCGTCGCGCAGCAGTGGAGAGACTTCATTGCCGGCTGTATCCCGTATCAGGGCGTTGGCCGATACGACATACTGTCCCGACGCCGTGAGTCGATTGAACGAAACGGTGAAAGTCGTGCCATCTCCGCTGACCGACGTCAGGGGAATATTCACGCCGCCAGGCCCGGTCAACTGGAACAAACTCGCCAGCCCTGGCGACAAGTCAATGGCCTCGCTCAACCGTAACTGCCGGCTCGCGAGCGGAGCCTGCTCGGTGGCATTGCCGGCCAGCAGCGTCGGCGCGTGAGTGTCGATTTGTACCTGAAGTGACGTGGTGATCGCGGTTCCGGCGAGCGGCGCGAATGTTGCGTAGACCGTCTTCTGTCCGTCGGTCTGGTGCGGTGCGGTCAGTTCGTAGACGCCTCCCGCAGTCACGTTGCGTGTGACATCCGCGGTGCCGTCACTGTCGAGATCCAGCGAGATCAGCCCACTGCGATTCACCGTCACGGCGAACGTGGGAGTATCGTCGGCGGTGACATTGTCAACCGGACTGACTCCTGTGTCGCTGCTGGTAATCAGGTCCAGCGTCACGGTCGCGGCCTCCAAGGGCGCGAGATAGACCGATCCTGCCCCACCCACCACTCCAGTCGTTCCTCCGTTGGCTTTGATCAGTGTCGTATTGAACTGCGACGAATCAGCCGAATAGACCGCGATTCGCCCTCCACCGCCGCTGGCGTTCGAGATGGCGTTCCCCCCCGCCGCCGAGATGCTCCCCGTCCCCCCGAGCGTCCCCACCGTCACCTTGATCCCGCCCCCCGATCCCGCCCCGTTCCCGTCGAGGCCGTTCGCCCGCAACGCCCCGTTCAGCGTCAGTGTGTTCGCCTGGATCTCCACCAGGCCCCCCCCGTAGTTGCCGCCCCCCCCGCTTCCAAAATCCTGCGGGTCGTGGAAATCCCCGTACACCGCGTTGGTCGCCGACCCCCCGACACTTTCTAAACTCCCCCCGAGCCCTCCATAACTCCCCCCGGCACCGGAACCCGCCGCTCCCGCCGTCGTGTTCCCCTTTGTTCGTCCCGGCATGTAACCCCGCCCGCTCACGTCGATCGAACTCCCTGCATCCACCACGATCGTCCCGCTCACCTGCAGGTTCAGCTTCTCGGTCGTCGATGTCGTCGAGAACCGCGTCGTCACGATCGCGCCCCCCTTGATCAACAGATCCCCCGTCACACTCAATGTCGGCTGACCCGGCAGTTGCAGCAGCGCCACCTGCTTTCCCCCCGTCCCCGCATCTACAATCAGCTTCCCCTGCGCCACATCCGTATCCCGCAGATACACCGTTCCCGGACTCGCAGGAAAGTTCCCTCCCGCTCCCCCATACGCCGTTATGTTCGCCGTCGAGAACCCGCTGTAATCTCCCGCATACACCGCCACCCGCCCCCCACCACCGCTCCCGGTCCTCGGCGCCACCGCAGCCACCGACGATCCGCCGTTCACTGAGATCCGGCCCGCCCCCGACAACACCCCCGCCGTGATCTTGATCCCCCCTCCCGATCCGCTCCCCTCATTCACCGACACCCCTTCCGCCTTCACCGCCCCGTCCAGTTGCAGTGTCCCCGCCTGGATCCGGATCAGACCGCCCCCCGCGGCGCTGGCCCCCCCGCTCCCAAACTCCGCCGGGTCCAGGTAGCTCCCGTACACATCCAGCGGTGACCCGCCCCCCACTCCCCCATAACTCCCCCCCATGTAATCGGGAACAGCCCACCCCGCATTCCCCTGCGTCCGTCGCGCCAAGTACCCCCGCCCCGACGCGTCGATCACGCTCGTCGAATCAACCGTCAACGTTTCCAGCACGTTCAACCGCACCCCATCCACCACCGTCGCTGTCGACGCCTGCGGTGTGATCGATGACCCGTTCACCAACGTCAGGCTGCTACTGAACGTGAGGTCCATTCCCACGTGTTCCGCCCGCAGGTTCGCCTTGTTCGCCACCACCGGTTCCGCGATCACCGCACTCGTTTGCCCGGGCAGACCGATCGGCGTCACTCCCCGCCCCCCGGTTCCCGAATCGATCGTCAGCGTTCCCTGGGCCTCGTCGGTATCCCGCAAATAGATCGCCCCCGGTCCTCCCGCTATCCCTGTCGATCCACCGTACGCCGTCACCTTCGCAATATCAAATCCACTGTAATCCCCCAGGTACAGCGCGATTCGTCCCCCGCCGCCACTGGCGTTCGAGATGGCGTTCCCCCCCGCCGCCGAGATGCTCCCCGTCCCCCCGAGCGTCCCCACCGTCAGTTTGATCCCCCCTCCTGATCCCGCCCCGTTCCCGTCGAGTCCGTTCGCCCGCAACGCCCCGTTCAGCGTCAGTGTGTTCGCCTGGATCTCCACCAGGCCCCCCCCGTAGTTGCCGCCCCCCCCGCTTCCAAAATCCTGCGGGTCGTGGAAATCCCCG
>JAPLOC010000238.1:0-400 GCA_026692825.1 Planctomycetota bacterium
AAGTCGTCAACGAACTGACGGCTGGAAACCGAAGAAAAGAAGTGTACTTACGCAGGCTCACGCGAAAAACCGCGTGATACAACCCACCTTTCTATGGAGGCATTATGGCTGGTAGATCGAGATCTATTTCCGAACACTGAAGACGGGCTGTCGGGTGGAAGACATTCAATTGGAGACGAAGCATAGACTCTTGAACTGCCTCGCCTTCTATCACATCATTGCTTGGCGAGTGCTGTATCTGACGTACCTCAACCGAACGAGTCCAAAATTACCCTGCACGACGGTGTTCACCGAAAGCGAATGGAAGTCGGTTTGGCGGGTGGTCAAGAAGAAACCGCTCCCGAAGAGACCACCGACCCTGTCTGTGATGATGGGGCTTCTAACGCAACTCGGCGGCTAC
>JAPLOC010000238.1:418-5239 GCA_026692825.1 Planctomycetota bacterium
CAGCCGGACCCCAACCAATCTGGGTCGGAATTCGAAGAATGACCGACTTTGCCGTCGCCTGGATCGCGTTCGGTCCAGACAATTGACGCAGTTGTGTATAAACAACAGGCTCCGACCCCCGGCTACTATCTTGCATCCCATTCGGGATGCGACGGCGACTGCGCCGCGAAAAACCTACAAACGAAGGATTTGATTTTGGACAGGTTCTAATCGTCAATACGCCAGCGCGTAGCCGTCACGTCGGGGGTCGGCCCCGGCGAGACGGGCACCGCTCTCTGGGTCGATCATCACTGCCTGGCCACCTCCCACCAGGAAGTTGTAATCGCCAATCAATTCCAGGTGGTGCCCGCGTTGCGACAGAGTCCGTAGCACGTCGAACGGGACACGGGTTTCGATCTGCATCCGCGTCCCCTCCCACAGCCGAAATCGAGGGGCGTCGATCGCCGCCTGCACATCGGCACCGAAATCGATCACGTTCAGCAGCATCTGCGCGGTGGTGTGCAGAATGCCGTAGCTCCCGGGAGTCGAGACCGAGAACCAGAAGCTTCCGTCTTCGTGAAACACCTGAACCGGAGCCATGCACGCCGCCCAGCGTTTGCCCGGCGTGATGAGATTCGGAGTCGGGCAGGCCGGGTCGATTTCGCACCAGTAGCAGAAACTATTGAGCGCGACTCCCGTGTCGGGAACGACGCATCCGGATCCGAAACCATGCCCGAGCGACTGGGTGATGCTCGCGACGTTGCCTTGCTCATCGACCACTCCCAGGTGTGTCGTCATCCCGTCCGGTTTACCAGCCGTCACGTGACTGGCGATTTTTCCACCGTTCCAACGCTCCCCTTCGCTGCGTGACGCTACCTGCCGCTGAATTTCCTCCCGGCGGCCGGCGAGATAGGCGGGGCTCAACAAACGGTCGAGCGGAACGGGAGCGAATTTCGGATCGCCGGCGTGCTGAATGCGGTCGGCGATCGCCAGTTTCGCGCACTCGGTGACGGTCTGCAGATAATCTGCGGAGTTGTGCCCCATCCCGACCAGATCTTCCGTCTCCAAGAGCTTCAGCGTCTGCAGAATCTGAAACCCCTCGTTGTTGGGTGGACAGGTTGTGACGCGTTTGCCCCGGTAATTGACGCTGATCGGATCTTCCCAATCGACGTGATAGCCCGCGAGGTCGTCGCGGGTTATCAAGCCTCCCTCGACTTCCATGAACCGGTGGAGCCGGTCGGCGAACTCCCCGCGATAGAACCAGTCGGGCCCCTCGGCGGCCAGCGATCGCAAGGTTCGCGCCAGATCGGGTTGCCTGAGAATCGCACCGATCCGTAGCGGAACTTCTCCCCAGACCTTTCGGCCGGCGGCGTTCAGGCGAGGGAGCGAACTGGCAATGAGATCGACGTTGAAGGGATGCAGGGGAAAGCCGTGGTCCGCCAGTTCGATCGCCGGCGCGAGGACTTCGGACCACGGCAACGTGCCATGAGTTTTAAGCGCCTCGAACCAGCCGGCGACATTCCCGGGAATCATCGGAGCGCGCGGCCCCAGTTCCCGGGTGATTTCGGTGAACTGGTCGAATGTGCCCCGGGCGGGGGTGTTGCCGCAGAAATTGAGAACGCGCGTGCGTCCGTCGGCCAGGTGCAGCAGGAGGAAGCCCACTCCCGCGATACCGCTCATGTACGGTTCGACGACTCCCAAGGCGATCGCGGTCGCGATGGCGGCGTCGATCGCGTTTCCCCCCCGTTTCAGGATCTCCAGTCCCACCTGACTGGCGAGGGGATGAGCCGACGCGACGGCGGCGTGACGGCCGGCGACGACGGGACGAGTCCGATTCCAACGAACGGCGGAGGTGGGCATTTCGGGCGAGCGGTGCAAGTGAGTCGGGATACCGGCGGGACAATGGAGGGGCTTCCCACGGCGATTGGGTTGCGGAACCCCTGATTCGTGCGCCAGTATACTGTCCCACTCGAATTCCGCACGGGGTCAACTCATGCTACCACTCCGCGACAACATTCCGTCCCGCTCAACACCGTTCATCAATTACCTGATGATCGCGATTTGCGGTGTCGTGTTCGCGTTCCAACTCGCCGACGAAAATGACGGGCGCGACGAAATGGTGGAACGGCTGGGGATGATCCCGGTGAGAATCACCCGCCCGGATGAACCGGTCCTGATTAAAAAAGTCGGAATGCAGCGGACCGCGTCGGGAATTCAGAGGGTCGAACGGGAGGTTCCCGCTGCCGCCCCGAGTTTCCCGGCGGTCTTCACGCTGCTCACCTGCATCTTCCTGCACGGTGGCTGGGCACACTTCATCGGGAACATGTGGTTCCTTTACATCTTTGGCGATAATGTCGAAGACCGCCTGGGACATTTTGGCTATCTGGTGTTCTACCTTGTGTGCGGCGTGGCGGCGAGTACGGTCCACCTGCTGTCGGATCGCAGCTCGGTCATGCCCACCATTGGTGCCAGCGGCGCGATTGCCGGCGTGATGGGGGCGTACATGCTGTTGTATCCCCGGGCGACCGTGATGACACTGATTCCCCTGGTGGTTTTCATGCAGATCGTTTCGATTCCCGCCCCGATCTTTCTGGGAATCTGGTTTCTGATGCAGATTTTCAGTGGTTTTGGCGAAGCCTCGGGGGAAGGGGCGGGAATCGCCTGGTGGGCCCATATTGGTGGATTCGCGGTCGGTGTCGCGATCGCCTTTATTCTCAACCGACTGCACTTCACCCGCCCGCGCGTCGACATGCGACGCCCCAACAGCGATTCATTTCATATGTACCGGCTGCGGTCGTAACGCCTCAGAACGAAATCACCTGCTTCCAGTTTTCATAGATGATTCGCTGGAGAACTTCCTCAGGGAAACGCGGGAACTTCGTCCCGTCGACGATGTCGTTGACCTTCTTCAGGCCGGCAATCACCTGTTCGGGAGTCGCCGAGGGGAAATCGGAGCCGAAGATGAGTTTGTGGTCGACCCCGTATTCCAATGCGGTGATGAATGCCTGGTAATGTCGCCAGGGGCGGTAATGGAGAGCCGAGACGTTGCTGAACAGATTCGGGTGCTTGCGAATCAGGACGATGCACTCCGTCTCCCACGGATGCCCCATGTGCGAAATGATGATCTTCAGGTCGGGGCACGCGATCGCGATGTCTTCCAGTTGGATGGGATTCGCGTATTTCAACGGGCCCGGGCGAACGAATGATGTCCCCTGGTGGATGTTGATCGGAATCTGCAGCTCTTCCGCCTTTTTGAACAGCGGCAAATGCTTTTTGTCCTGGGGATCCCAATTCTGATAGATCGGCGCGACCTTCAGTCCCCGCAGTCCCAGATCTTTGACGTAATGCACCAGCTTGTCGACGCAATCGACGTCGTTCGGATCGACCGAACACCAGCCGACGAACCGGTCGGAGTGCTTTCGAGCGAAGTCGGCGATCAACTCCTGCGGCACGCGAATTCCGCAGTAGGGAGCCCACAACCCGAAGACGATCACCTTGTCGCAGTGAGCGGTCGCCTTCAGCAGCGCCTCGGGAGTCGAATCGAAGGCGTTTTTGTACTTCTCGGAACTCCCGGCGTAGTACACGTCGGGAGTGATCCGCATTTTCGCCTTCTTCGCCTCCCAGGCGAACTGCACGAACTCCTCCGACATGTGGTCGGGGTACCACATGAGGTTTGTGTGGGTATCGACGAGCATCATTCAAACCGTTTGAGCTGGAATTGGGCGGCCCGGTAGGACGACATCGAGTACAGGTTCGATTCCAGGGCCTTCTCGAAATACGCCTGCGCCTTTTCGGGCTCCTTCGTCAAGATCGCCGCCTGTCCCAGAAAGAACTGCGCTTCGCACATTTTCTGTTTGCGTTCGAGGTCAGTTCCCTTGTCGGCCTCACGCAACAGTTCCTCGTCGGTCATCGTCCCTTCGCACATCTTGCACAACGCGCCGATCCAGCCGGTGGGGGGCTTGTCTTGCGCCATCGTCCGTTCGATCAGCGCCTTCGCCTCGGCATCTCGACCGGTGCGCTGCAACGAGAGCCAGTACCACGGGACAATCCGCACGAGTTTGGAATCGACCCGCATCGCGCGGGCGAAGTCATCCGCCGCCTGACCAAACTGCCCGGCACAAAATTCGGCGACCCCCCGTTCTTCGACAATGGAGGGATCATTCGGATTCGCGCGAACCGCCAAGGTCAAGTCGTCGAGCGCGCCGGCAACGTTCCCCTGGGCCAGTCGCGATCCGCCACGCAGCCGAATCGCCATGTTGCGTGTCCCCAGGTCGGGGGCGAGCTTGGCCGCCTGCTGGAAATCACTTTCCGCCGCCTTGGCCGACTTCAAATCAAACTGCGTGATGCCGCGGTTGATGTAGCCGATCGCGAACTTGGGATCGAATTCCAGCGCTTTCGAAAAATCGGAAATCGCCCCTTCCATGTCGCCGTAACCACGGCGGAAGTTGCCCCGGTCATTGAAGGCGATGACTGAATTCGGAAAACGCTGAATCGTTTCGTTGAACGCCGCTTCTGCTTCGTCTTTCTTGCCGAGCGAACCGAGTGTCGTCGCGCGACGCAAGTGAGGGGCGAGCAACCGGGGGAGCGAGCTGGGTCGCGCGGGTGAAGTCATTGGCGGCGGCGCGCTGATCCCCCTTCGCGGAAAAAGCCATCCCCCGCTGGTAATACAGATTCCCCTTTTCTTCTTCGCTGAAGTTCTCGCCCGTCGGCTTGTCGAGCAACGGGGTCACCCAGCGAATCGCGGTTTCCAGATGTTCCGGACGTTTTTCCATCTCGCCCAGCGCCGTCATGCCATAGATGTACGGCACGTTCAGCCAGGGGAACTTGCCATTCCCGGCGGCC
>JAPLOC010000239.1 GCA_026692825.1 Planctomycetota bacterium
AGATCGAGCGGCCTATGCGCGAGCATGGCCTGGCGGCCGCCGCGGAACCGACGCTGTCGCGGCGGTACTCTGCCGCCTGCCCGGCCTGGCCCACCTGCGGACTCGCGGTGACCGAATCAGAACGGGCGCTGCCCGGATTGCTCGACGAGATGGAGGTTGAGCTGAAGAAGCACGGCTTGGGAGGGGAGCGGATTTCCGTCCACATGACAGGCTGCCCCAACGGCTGCGCTCGTCCGTACACCCCCGACATCGGTTTCGTCGGGCGTGCCGCCGGCGAGAAGTACACGATTTACCTGGGAGGCAACGCCCAGGGGACCCGATTGGGATATCTCTTCAAGGATTACGTTCCGAAACCGGAGATCATCGCGGTGCTGTCCCCGGTCTTCGCACGATTCAAGGCGGATCGTCACGCCGGCGAATCGTTTGGTGATTTTTGCGCTCGACTGGGGAAAGTCGCCTTGGGTGGCGATGTGGACAGCGCCCGGTAATCGCTCGGCGTGTCTCTCCCGGACGACATTACGCTTCACCCCGACGAGAGCGTCCGGGGCCTGCGCAAAGCCGCGCCCGTCGGGAAGCGGTGTTCGTTGATCTCTTCCTCACTGGCGCGACTCTGGGGAAGTTTTGTGGTTTTCGCCGAACAAAAGTTGCATTCCCCAGGGCAATGCGAACGGTTTTGCGCAATTACGGGTCAAGGCGTTTTTGCGATTTCGCGTCCGCCGAGTTATCCCACGGAACGACGCCGACGGTGACGTAGCCTCCCCGCGAGCTTCGCGATTTCCGTTCGGGAACGAGCGCGCGGGGGGTTGATTTCACTTTGTCCCCCCGTTCCGCCAACTGGCGGGCGATTGCGATTCGAAACGTCGTCAGGTGCTGGGGGCGGAGCGAGTCATACGCCAGGAGGCCGGCATCCTCATCGCCAACGTGGCCCGTGCTGCGCGCCTCGGGTCGCAGTTTCAAAGCGGCGATCACTTGTTGGCCGACCGCCCACCGTGGTTCGCCGGTCATCGTCGCCCATAACGCCAGGTATTCGACATCCTGCTGTCCACGCAGGTAGCTCTTAAGTCGGACGGAAGGGACAGGTTCCCCCTTCCCGCGCGACATCGCGGGATAGAGCAATGCCAACTGGTCGGCGGTCTCCCACGACTTGGAATTTCCCATGGTCTGCCACGGTAAAACTCCGTCGGCTCCGTTGCACCAAGCGTCCAGACACCATCCCGCCGGCTGTAGATTGCTGACTTCAATGGGATTGCTCGTTCCGTAATCAATGATCTGTTGACCAAACCGACTGCGGTTGTCTTGGAGCAGACGGCGGTAGACGCGCCCCGGACCCGATGCGCAGACGTTGTAGTCAAGGATCTCGTTGAAGCTGTCGCGTTGCCATTGTGGCCGAGAGATGTCGATGCGGAACACCAACGGTGGATTTTCGAGCTGCGAGGCGGCGAGGCCATCGCGAAACGCCATTCCAAACCAGCGGATCGCCCAAAAATCCTGGAAGTGTGCCGGTTCGTCGAGCAGCCACGGCGAAGAACCGTCTTTCCAATCAGATTTTTTGTAGTTGATCTTGTTGTTGAAGTAGACCTGAAACTGAGTTCGGTTCCAGCCCCGTTTCGCGATATGACGGGCGAATTCCGCGACGCCATCGCGGAATTTCTCACGATATTCCGCCGAAAACGCCTGGTCGGCCCAATAGCTGCCGTTGTAATGATCGGTGATCGCCGTCGGCCAATTTTCGTGAATTGGCAGATAGAAAGTTTCCAGAGGGATCCCGCGACGCGGCAAATCCTGAAACGCTGACCCGTCTAACAGCGGACCAAACCGCGCGTCGTACTTCTTCCAGTCGAATTGACCGCCGCGTACTTCTGGAGCGCAATCACGATCCATCTTCCCCGATTGCGAATAGGGGAGCCGGTTGACCACTGTTCGATGACGATGCGCCAGCCGGTAGTAATCGGTCGCGTTCTCGGGCAGCGAGTAGCAGTTCAGTTCCGGTATGAATGACAGTCGGTCGGGCAACTCAAAGGGCCAGACCGTCAGCTTGACGTCGAGTGCCAAGGTCGATTTCGGTCCAGTCAGGATCAATTTTCCCGCATGCTCGCCAGCGGGTCTGGGGGGACTTGGAAACCGGTCCCGAGGGGAACCAGCGGATCTGGCAAAAGGCCAAGTTTTGATCGGACAAGTCTGGCACGCAGGAATTCCGCCTTGAGTCGGGGGAGTTCCCATTCGAGTCGGACGGCGAATTTGTCGAGGCGACCGTCGATCACGACCTGAAAACCCACAATCTCGTTTTGGGCCGCATGCAGCGTGATCGTGCGATTCGCCGCGTTCCACAGCGGATTTCTCACTGAGTAATCCGCTGGCTGTTCCGGGATGAATTCGCCAGACGCCGGGTGAATTTTGTCGAGCGTGTCAACAATCGAGATCTTCGCGCCATCCAGCAGGGGAGATTCACCGAACGGGGCGTCTCCCTCCGGTTCGATTTCGGGAAGTGCCCGTGGGGTTCGGGTGGAGGGTTGAAAGGAAAACGTCGCGGGGGGACCGACATTACCAGCCGCATCCACCGCCCGCACCCGCAATTTGCGAACCGCGTCGCTGGCAGCAACCACGTCACGACAATGAAGTTTAACCACTTCGCCTGCTTTCCCCGCATTGGGGATCAGGTACCGGGGCAAGGGTTCGCCATCCAGGTCGACAAAAAAGCCGATTGTTCCCGCCGGCCCTTCGTCGCGGGGTGTCTCCCAGTGGATGATCGCTTCACCACGCGGGAGGCGGGACGATTCGGGATCGAGCGAGAATCCCTCACAGATTCGCGGGGGAAGGTTATCGGAATCCCCCAAAACCACTTCAAGCCAGGGGGCCGACCGCGTTCCCGCATCGCGACTGGCGACCAACCGGTTCGCCGGTTGACGCTTCTCCAGCTTGCCGGCGTTCAGGCTCCACTCCGAGCCTTGATCATCAAAAACGACGAAACCGTGGCTGATTCCCGCGGCGCGGGCGGCGACAACCGCCGGCTCCACCGCGATCCGCTGCCAACCTTCGTCATCGGGAACCGTCGCGTCCGCCATCCACCACAGTGTATTCCCATTGCCCAGGACCACGCTGGAAAGGTCACTTCCCGCGAACGACCAGGGAGTTTCCGGCGCGATCCG
This sequence comes from Planctomycetota bacterium, assembly GCA_026692825.1. Classification (GTDB taxonomy): domain Bacteria; phylum Planctomycetota; class Planctomycetia; order Planctomycetales; family Planctomycetaceae; genus UBA10511. Next base: position 3,147 of record JAPLOC010000239.1, read on the forward strand.
CCACCGAAACGACGAACTTCCGGCTTGCGGTCGATAGCGTGTCGAAGTCCCTTCAACCCAGTCGGCGGCGACTGTTCCGACCGAGACCCGTTTCAGAATTTCGGGAGAAATCACCTGGAAATGCAGTGTGGCCGCCTGAATCGCCCGTCCCTTCAATGGCTTCGGATCAATGTCGACCAGCGAGAATTCCTGGTACGACTTCAGTTTCAGTCGACCTTCGCCCCCCAGGTTGCCGTTCGCTTCGTCGCGAACGTTGGAAAACCACGCGTCTTTGATGACTGGACAGCGCACGACTTCGCCGCGTGGTGTTGGAAGCACAGCGGGACGCCTGACTTTGTCTTCCCGCGAGGTGGCGGGCTTGGCGACCGGAAAGACAATGTGTTCATCGAATTCCCGAGGCCAGTCGGGTTTACGGGACTGCCAGAAAGCGAGGGCACCAAAAATCGCCAGCAGGGCGAAGCCAGCCGACGCCGACACCATTCGATAACGCATGTCGCTCTCCGTTCGGGATGATGCCAACCAGTTTACGCCGGGGGAGGTTCGATACCAAAGTCGCGAATCGTCAACAGATTGGAGAGGGGGAGATTCCGGGCTGCGAAATTGGCGGCCCCTCCTTCCATGCGGTCGATCACCGCGACGATCCGGACCACTTCGCAACCAAATTCCACGATTCGGTCAACCGCTTGCAACGCGCTGCCGCCGGTGGTCACGACGTCGTCGATGACCACAACTTTCATCCCCGGCTTCATCGGACCTTCAATGTACCGCTGGGTCCCATGTCCCTTCGCCTCTTTGCGCACCATGAACCCACAGAGCGATCGGCCCCGGGCTCCCGCGACCGCCAGCACCCCACCCACAATTGGATCGGCTCCAATCGACATTCCGCCGATCGCGTCGAACTCCACTCCGTCAAGCAGCTCGAGCAGGCCCTCGCTGACAAGCCGTAAGCCCTCGGAGTGCAGCGAAATCTGCTTCCCGTCGAGGTAGTAACTTGCCTTCCTCCCGGATGCGAGAGTGAAGTCACCAAACTTCAGCGCGCGTTCTCGAAACAGGGTGATCAGTCGTTCGCGATCAAACATGAAATTCTTCTCTCCGTGGGTATCACACCCCGTCGTCCATTCCACACAGGGCGCGTGATCGACGAAAGGGGTTCCTCGCGGCTGCGAGCGTTGACTCGGGCGGGGGTCAGGGCCTCGCTCCAGTGGGGTCGGGCGCAGGTTAGTCGTCCCGGCGCGCACCCCGCAAGTGACTGAGGTTTGTTCTCCGCTCGGGGTGGGTTTCGGAAAAATTGGAATTTCGGGGTTGTGGGATTTGAAATTGTCGCACCGGAAATGTAGGCTGTACTCATCTTCGTGGGTTTGGTGCCCAGAACGCTCTTTAGAAATCTGTTGATTGTGGGATTCACGCCCATTACGATGGGGTCGCTGAATCAGTGGCCACCGCGACCGTCGCGGTGGTGGCTCGCGACTCCTCGCCGTGTGGTTCCATGTCGGCTCCTCCGCAATCGTTCATCACTGGCGAGTTCAAGCGGGTGATCGACGATCGCTACCGCATCACGCTCCCGCCGGAATTGGCGGAACCCGTTTCGAACGAATCGGGGGATGTGATCCTGGTGAAAGAGCGGGCGGGCTGCGTGAGTCTGTGGCGCGCCGCCGACTGGCAGAAACGCCTCGACGATGGCGTGTCGCTCATCCAGCAAAAGATCCAGCTTGGAAGAATGGAGCAAAAGTGGGGCGAAGTGCAGCGATTCGGTCGGCTGCTCTCGACTCGCAGCCGCCTGGTGAAGCTGGCTGGCCGATCTCGGCTGGTCATTCCCGAAGGGTTTCGGGAATTCCTCGACGTCGCCCCGGAAACGGAAGTCATGCTCGTTGGTGCCGTCGTCTGTGTTGAGATCTGGAACCCGCTCGCCTGGCTGGAATTGCTGCGGCAGGAAATGCCCGCGTTCGGGCCGCTGCTCAAAGAACTGGCGGATTAGACGAGTGCTAACTCTCCGATCCATCGCCAACAACACCCCCTGAATCCCACAACGGTCTCGAATCACTTCGGGCAACGCGTACACCCCCGCATGCCCGGCCCAGAGAAGAAAGCCCCCTCACTCGGTGTTGTTCATCCGCGCTGTGTCAAGCGTTCACGCACCATGGACGGCTTGTTTGGCATGGATGCCGCTTTCTTCTTGGCCGGGCATGCGAATTTCTTTGGCGTTGGCGACGGCCCCATCTGCCTTGAGCGAATCGGGAGAAAGATCGACGGCTAGCCCCAAACCATACTGCGCGGTCCAGACCCCATCCCCATTGTGTGGATTGGTGAATCAGATCTTCGCTCTGTCTGCCAGGCACGACGTCGATAACAAAGTGATCTGACGTCTTCACCATCGAGCCGGCCGGCGCGGGGGACGCGAGTTGTCTGGTTTTCACGCCGTGCGGAGTCTATTTCGACTCACCTGCGGCAGGCCGGGTAATGAACAGCAGTGCTTGTGTCACCAGAAACAGTCCCACGGGGGCGAAGACCAGCGCGACCAGAATCACCTTGATCCAATTCGGCATAGGCACCGCCGCCGCCAGCATCAGATACAGCACCATCGCGACCGGCGTGGACAAGAGCAGGCTGCAGCCGGCCGCGGTCATCTGTGATTTGAACAATCCCCGCTCCGACGGGGCTTCAAACAGCACATCAACCGTACGGCGACGTCGCAGCGACTGCCCCGCCGCCGCCTGAAGTTCGACGACCCGCAGGAGGTCGTCCCAGACAGCCCGCGCGGGCCGTTCGGCACCGGGCGTCAACGGAGAATCGACAGCTCCATGGGATTCTCCATTGGGGCCACCCACAAAACCAGCGACCAGCTTCCAACGCGAATCCCGGTCGGCGTCATCGCGGGACTGCGTCGATATCGCGACCCCGTCAACAAGCAGTCGGCAGGTTTCCTGGTTGTACTCGATGACCGCCGTCACTCGTTCTCCCTGGACGGTCAGCCGCCAACTCGCGCGTTCACCCGGCGTGACACTCCACACGATGGGAGGTTGTCCCGCTCCGCCGAGCGTCGTCGTCGCGAGCGTGACCTGTCCCGTGCCGTCGGTGTGACGAAACGCCGTGATCTGCTCAAACCGCCCGAACAGACCACGCAGCAGATCAATGTCGTTGACAAAGTCGCGATCGAGTTGTGCGACGTCGAGAACTCTCCCGTCGTCCGCTCCAGTCCGTCCGAACTGCACCTGCTTCAACGATCCCAACTCACCCGCGACCAGCATCGCCCCCAATCGCGCGACCGCCGGCAAGTGCCGCATTCGAAATGCCGGTGTCAGACTCCCCGGTCCCTCGGCTTCCAGCAGCGTGAGTTCCGTGAACAGGTGCGACGCCTCCGACGACTCGACATCGACAAGTAACCGTACCCCGTTTCGGGCGAGTTGGCGTCCTCCCTCTAGAACCGCGTCGCTTCCTCCCGAAATCAGCGCCCACGTGAAATCGGAGTGTGCCAGCAATCCACTCCAGGATTGTTCCAATCGGGTTCGCGGTGCGATCCGCAGCAGTTCGGATGCCGCCGCCTCACACTCGGCGGCGGCGGACAATTCCCCCCGCTGCGACTCGATCAGCGCGGCGACAAGTCCCAGGCCGGCGGAAGAATCCCCCAGCCATGCAAATTTCGTTCGAGTAGTCGACGCTTGAGGGGAATCAGCCTCGGTCATGGCTTCTTGTCGGTCGCGGGCTTTTTCTTCTCTCCCGGTTCCACTGCCGCCTCGACCGCGGCGGGGGGATCGAGCATCCCTTCCACCGGAACGGCGGCTGCCTGCAATACTTCGCCGGTGTCGTCGTTTTGCAACCACCCCACCAGCACCAGCCTGGTCATCTCCGCCGGCTTTCGGTCAAACTTCTCGCCCGTCTCCTTTTCGAGATGTTCGAGATATCCGCGGATGCGTGTTCGAAACGCCGCGATGTCGATTGTCTCCTGGAATTCGAGCTTCCCGTCGTTGGGAGAGATTCCGTCCACCTCCCCCGGCATCTTGCGGGCAACCATGTCGTGAATGCGAATGCCGTTCTTCGCGGGCATCGCGATTTTCTCTTCCGCCAGTGCCAGACGCAATTTGACCTCGGCGGGAAATTTGGGGAGTCCAACCCCTTTGGCTCGAATCTCGACGTCATTCCCTTTCGCGACAGCACTCAACTCCAGACGCAGATCGATTTGTTCCTCGAGAAAGGGGTCGACCAACGAGCGTAAGCGAGCCAACAGCGCGGGGACGGCGGGCAACAGGCCACCAACCGAATCGACATTGCGTCCGTTGAGAAACAGCGTGGGGGTTGAGTCGCCCTGGTAGTACGCGAATCGTTTCAGTGTGTCGGGGTTGGCCAGCGGATCGGGACCGGGAGTGTGCTGGTGGAATCGCAAGACGATCACTTCGCTTTGCGAATAGGTCGATTCCAGCGCGGTCGTCGCGACGTCGGCTGCCACACACGGTGGACATTGCGCCCCAGTGTATAACTCCACCAGCACGACTCGGTTCCCCTCTTTTTCACCCCGCGGTGGCCGGCGTTCTCCCGCCAGGGCGTGGATCTTTCGTTCGTAAACTTCGTCCAGAAACTTTGGCACTCCCCCTTCGGGTTTCTTGAGCAGCTTCCAGGTTCGTTCCACGAGTCGGCTCGGGACGAGTTGCGGCGGGGGTTTTTTCCCCTGCGACAGTTCGCCATGCGCGACAATGTTCAGAATCGCCCCTTCCAATCCCGGCATCGCCACCAGCTCTCCCAACAGCTCCAGCGCTTCTTCCAGCTTGTCGTTCTTTTGCGCGTGCTGAGACAGCAGCCAGGTGATCTCCGGGTCAAACGCGTTGTCGCCCCGGGCGATTCGCAATTGCTCGATCCCTTCGTCTTCCCTCCCCACTTCCAGCAACAGTTGTCCCCGAATTCGCCGGACGATCATGCCCCAGATCGCCGGCGATTCCGCGTTGATCTTGGGGGCCGCCCGTTCGATATATTCCAGTCCCAGTTCCGGATAGCCGCCGGCTTTGGCCAGGGCCAGTGCCGAATCGATCTCGGCTCGCATCGCGAGTTCCGGTCCCCAGCTCGCCCCCGACGCGACATACGCTTCCAGGACTGGACGCAGCGTGTCGACCGACTTGGCATCGCCTACCAGCAAGGGGAGCAGGGCGAGATACGCTTCGAGCGCCGCCGGCTGTTCTTTGTAACGGCGTGCGAAACGCAACAGATCGGCAAGAGGTTCTTCCTGCCCGACGGCGTCGATCAGTTCGGAGTGACCTGTCGTCGCGCGTGGCTTGCGATAGCGATCCAACGTCTCGACGTCGGTCGCGGTCATCCACGCGGGGACGATGTTCCCTTTCCCCGCCTGCATCATGCCCCGAACCGCCCCATTGGCGAACCGGCCCCGAAATTTAAAATCGACCGAATT
>JAPLOC010000240.1:0-5230 GCA_026692825.1 Planctomycetota bacterium
AGAGGGGGAGTGTGGCCTCAGTAGAAGCGGGTGGCAGCGGCGGCGGAAGCCGATGTTGCGACCCGGCGATGTTCCCTGCAAGGCAGTGGGGACTCGTTGCAGCGTCAACGGGTGGTGCCGGACGCAGACGACGACGAAAGGGCCGACGAGCGTATTTTTTTGTCGCAGAGTCATGTCGGCGGCTGAGTCTGTTCAGTCGCCGGTCCCGGGAAGGGCGCAAGCGGTCACACCAGAGCGATTCGGAAGAACCGTTTTGCTGTGGCGGCGAACTGACGACCGTACCCGAGTTGCGTCTTCACGCAACCGGTACGTCGAAAGGTTCTGGGGGTGAAGGGTGGTATGGATTGGCGGGGCGCAATACATGAATGTAGTGTGTTGTGCGCCGCTCCCCCTTTTTTGGCGGGGGGCATTCGATTTGAGGTGACGGCGGCACTCTGTGTCGCCGCACTCCATTCGACCGTCCCCAGGCGTCGATGGGCCGCGTGGTGAGCGAATTTCGCTCTCCCGCTGTCCACCGCCGCTGCCAGTCCCCCATTGCGTTCTTGCCAAGGATTGCGGCTTTCCGTGGAGCTTGTGCCATTGAACAAGCTCCACTTCTTCTGACGGGGGGAGCATGCGTTATCGGGCGGAAGCCAGCAGCGTCGAGGGATTCGTGCAGCAGCTTGCCTGCTGCTACCTGACCCACGGTTACTGGTACTACGTGACCGGCTGGATCCCGCAGGGGAAGGATGCCCAGGCGGTCGACGACAAGCTGATCCGGAAATACGGCATCGACGTCTCAGAATCGACTCGCGCACGGCGGAAACGAGCCGGCCAGGCCAATCTGCAATACCTCCGCCACGGCCGGCTGTTCGTGATTCTCGCGACGAAGGGAGAACACCGGTTCTTCGTGGACGAAGCGAAGATGATACGAGATTTCCGCCGGGTGCCGCTCAAGTTTGCGGGGTATTCAATCAGCGTCCGCCGAGGGGGCCGAACGCGAGAGGGAAAACAGGACGACCGGATGCACTCCCATGTCCAGATCGAGCTTGAGCGGTTCCAGCAGGAGACGGCCTACCTGCTCCAGTTCGCCCGACACCGAGAACCCGACCGGATCCAGCGGGAATTGTCGCTGGTTCCGTTCGAGCCGTATGCCCCGATTCGGCGACAAATGCTCGCTCTTCTGCGGACCGTCAACCGCGAGAGGAAGCGGGCTGGATTGGGGGAGATTCCCCCGACAGTGCTGCGGTTGCGGCGTCGCGTCCTCAAACCGTTTGGATCCCGTCCCGTTCACGAAGCGGTTGCCGGAGAATTCGCGGTCACCATGATTCTGTGACCGGCTGCGGGCCGACACACTGTCACGCTGGGGCACGATCAAGGCGGTGAAATCTGGGAGGTGACGGTCGGTGGAGTTTGTGGCAAGTTCAACGGCATGAACGCACTCTACCTGGTCATCGGAGCACTGTGCCTCCTCTTTCCGAAGCAGGCGCTCACGCTGTGGATCGCGTTGTGGGTGATGTCGCGGTGGATCTCACGGCACCAACTTTGATTCGGCGGCGACGGCGGTCGCTCTTTTCCCGGAGTGGAGAATGAACGCAGCGGCCCAGGTCGGTATCAGCGAAGGGCAGCAGGCGGCGCTGCCGTCTTTCCGCCGGGCCGTCGCCGCAGAAACCACCGCGCAGCCGTCCAGCGGCATCTTTCCGCGATCACCGGTGATTGTGAAGCCCAGTGCAGTTCAACCCCCCGGGGAAGGAGGCTCTGCGAAAGAACTGGTGCAAGGATATTCAGATAAGGAAACGCTGAATAAACACGGTCCGGCCATCCTGCGGGCGGATCAGTCAAGACGATCGAAACTGGCTCCCTTTTCTCGATCTGTCCCAGCCGCTACCCACCTTGCGCGTTTCATGCGGATCGCAGCGTCGAACTCAGTTGATTTCCTCGAGTCCGCCGACGTTTCAGTTGTGAAGAATGCGGCCAGGAGTCGCCCGTAACAAACGTGACTTTGACGTAGCAGTTTTCGAACGGCGTTTCAGAACGGCACTGTTTGGTCTAGAATTGCTCCGCGGATCCCCTGGCCCAATTGTGAAAATTTGAGATAATGGATCTCTGGCATTTCGAAATGGACCGGAACGGAAGGCCACGTCACATGGATTGCTTCCTGCCGAAGCGTCAGTACTGTCGGTCAGACGATGAATTCGATACTCGGGAAACAGACGAGGAGAAACTGATGACGTCGATGGTTACTGCGGATGATCTCGCAAGCGAATTCTGCCGCATTCTGCGCGATTGGCTGACAAGCGATGAACTTGCCGAGATCGACCGAAGGAATTCTCTGCCGGAATATTCCGGTTGTTGTGCGAGTCACGATTTTTGCGATCCTAACCAGGCGATGGCAGATGCGCTCAGCGTGTTCGGACTGGCGTTTGATACAGAAATGTGCGACCTGATTAACGCGGCATGGAGCATTGCGAGCTCCAATGGGTTTCAGGAACCAGTCCCGAGCCGGGTCAATTGACGCTGGTTCGCGCAACAAGCTGCATCGGAAGGTTTTAATGGGCGACTCACCAGCAATTCCAGTGATCGACATCTTCGCCGGGCCAGGGGGACTGGGTGAAGGATTCAGTTCGTTTCAGGAAAGTGGTGGCCACCGGCCGTTTCAGATCAGACTTTCGGTCGAAAAGGATGCCTTCGCACACGAAACGCTGCGACTGCGAAGCTTCTATCGCCAGTTTCCACCCGGCGAGGCTCCGGACCTCTACTACGACGTTTTACGGCGGGAATTGCCCATCAACGCGCTTCCTGAGTACTTAAAAGAGCATACGGCGCTCTTTGCGAAGTGGAAGGTTGCTGAGCAGGACGCCTTGCATGCCGAACTCGGTTCAGCAGAGACCACTCGTGAAACCGTCAGTCGCCGGATCCGTCAATCGGTCGGTCGGAACGGTACGCCGTGGGTGCTGATCGGCGGTCCTCCCTGTCAGGCCTATTCGATTGTCGGGCGTGTCCGCAATAAGGGCATCTCCGACTACCGCATTGAGACGGACCAGCGATCTTCCCTCTACCGGGAGTACCTGCGCATCATTGCTGACCATTGGCCAACTGTCTTCGTGATGGAAAATGTGAAGGGGATTCTGTCCGCCAAGGTGCACAATCAAAGCGTCTTTGACAGGATTATCGGTGACCTCGAATCACCGATCGCGGCATTTGGAAGTACCCGGAAAACTGGTTCTGCGCAGCGATACCGAATCGTGCCCATCGTTCAACCCAGTGCCTCACTTCTAAGGGAGTCGATTCATCCCAGGGACTTTATCGTACCCTGCGAGAGCTACGGCATTCCGCAAGTGCGGCACCGGGTGATCCTTGTCGGAATTCGAGAGGACCTCGGTAGTTTACAGCTTCCGTCACTGAAACCAGCCAGACCGCCATCGGTGAATGACGTCATCGGAGACCTGCCGGCTCTGCGAAGTGGTCTCTCACGCCGACGAGTCGGTTTGCAATACATCGCACTTCCGGACAGCCCGGATTTGTGGTGTGAAACCCTCGTTGAGCAGACAGTCCGCAATGCCCCCCAGGTGGAGCGGCGATGGCTCCGGTCGCTACCCAACGAAAGCGTACCGAATGTTCGAGACCTGATCTCGAAAGTGGTCCAGGAAATGGAAGTCCCCGCGTATGATCGCGGCGGTGAGTTTCTCTCCGCCACGGTCGGCACAGGAATGCCGCGGTCGCTTCGGCCCTGGTATCTCGACGATCGGCTTGCAGGAGTCTGCAATCACGAATCACGTGTCCACATGGACACCGACTTGGCGCGGTACCTTTTCGCGTCCTGTTTTGCAGTAGTTCACAAGGTTTCACCCAAGCTGCCTGATTTTCCCGCAGATCTCCAGCCGGACCACGATAACGCGGCCTCCGGGGACTTCGATGACCGCTTCCGCGTTCAGGTTGCGGACCGCCCATCGACGACCATCACCTCACACATCTCCAAGGACGGTCACTATTTCATCCACCCTGATCCCGCCCAGTGCCGTAGTTTGACGGTTCGCGAAGCAGCACGGCTCCAGACTTTTCCAGATAATTACCTTTTTTGCGGTCCACGGACGGCCCAGTACGTCCAAGTTGGGAATGCCGTTCCACCTCGTCTTGCTTGCCAGATTGCACAGTCCGTGTGGGGCCTTCTTGTTGCGGCCGGAAAGGTTGGTTAATGACAGATCGCATTTCGGTCGAACACCGCAGTTGGAACATGTCAAGAATCAGGGGTGCGAACACGAAACCCGAACTGGCTGTACGCTCACTTCTCCATCAGCTTGGGTTCCGATTTCGCGTTCATCGAAGGGACCTTCCCGGGACTCCGGACATCGTTCTGCCACGATTTCAAACTGTGATTCTCGTACATGGATGCTTCTGGCATCGACACCAAAGATGTCAATTTGCCTACCGACCGAAGTCGAAGGTCATATTCTGGGAAGAAAAATTCCAAAGGACTGTGGAGCGCGATCGCGAAGTTCGAACGGCTCTGCGGAAACTTGGCTGGAAGGTGCTGGTCGTCTGGGAATGTGAGCTTCGAGTGCCTTTGATGCTGTCGAAACGCTTGGTTCGAATCCTTCAGGACTCAATCAACCGAAAACGGTAGAGCAGGCCGTTGCACGGAGTTTGCCGTCAATTTGATGCTATCGAAGCTCGATGTGAAGTGGGCCCGTTGGCACGGGAAATCGATCGACAAGTGAAAGCGCCAGTGATGCGTCTTGAGCATCACGAATGACACTGCCGGAAGTACTGGTCGCAGTGATTGTCTCTACAATTCGGGCTGTAACCTCTGTAGCGGGTGCGCCGAAGTGGGCACTTTTTCAGAGTGAAATGACACTGCGATAATGATTCAGTTTTAAAACGTGAATGTCGGGGAATTAACGAAGACGGACTTGCCGGAAACTTCCGCTTGGTTCGTCTTTCGCAGTTGGATCAGCTACTCTCATGGAGTTCGAACCGGTGCGAGGTACGATTCCGAATGACGATTATCGAAGCCGTTCGCCAAGCCTTCAACTCCGCCTTCCGGGAGAGCTGTCGGAAACTTGGAGTCAGCACCCTCCCCTTCTGGAGGCTCGGGATTGCTGACGACTACCACATTCACAACCCCGATGAGTTGAGAGAGAGTTTGGCGAAAGCCTTACTTGACAACAGTTTCGGTGAAGAGCATGTTCCCGCATTCTTGCTGCTTGTTCAGTCTCAAGCTGCTGGACATGGGTACAAACTCTGGGAAGAA
>JAPLOC010000240.1:5236-7285 GCA_026692825.1 Planctomycetota bacterium
GCAGGATGCACTTCGTCGATGTTTTGATGGCGAGCAACCCTTTCGAGCTGCCCTTCGTCGCTGGCTAGAACGACATCACCGGGCGGCAGAGTACACCCGAAAAGGTCTCCATTTCTGGTTTGTACGGGCAGTGATTGGTGAGTGTGCACTTGTATGGGTCTCCGGAGAATTCACAGAGCAGTATTTGAATGAGATGTTTAGCGAATGGAGCCGTGCTGGCGAAGTTCGGGATTTCGCTGAACGTCGATTCGAACACCTACTAAAGACGTTTCGGAACCAGCGGGGCCTCGGCGCTGACGAGATTGGCTCCATCGAGGTACTGAAGGACTGCCTTGTCGAAGCTGGGCTTCGGCTTGCCGCGGTCGCGCGACTGATTCGAGGGCAGATCCCTCCTCCCGAGGGATGGACAGTGGATAGTCTTCTCGATCGTGCGAGGAACCTCCTCGGGATCAGCTTCTCCGGATTGCCGAAAGCGATCGTCAAGATCCTCCGAAAACGCATCGAGCAAGGCATTTCGTCGTACTCGCTCGATCAGCTCATCGGGCTATTCCGACGGCATCCCGAAGCAGTCCTCCAGCTAAATGGGTACACTTGGTCGCTTCGCGCTGGTACCTCTCCACCGGTGACCCATGGGATTCTCCGGCTGGGGAACGGGATCGCGCGGCAGGTCGTTCTCGTCGACGACCTGGGGCGGGGACCAGATGAAGTCCTCAGTGCCCTAGCGGCTGTGGGAGAGGGCTGGCACGTCAGCGACGGGACCCGATGGCGAGTCAGTCGCACCCCGTTCCGAGTGTCCCACCCAAGCCGACTGCGCTCGGATGCTCGTCCCGTTCTAGGAAGTGGTGTGTCCATGGGCACACCGAATGCTTGGGTTTGGACTGGCTCGGCGGATGCGGTCGACCCGTCCAAGGCCGGGCCAAAGTACGCGGCGGAATTGTCCGGCAGCCCTTCCCGGTTCCGCCTCGTCGCTTGGCCCACGTTAGACCGGGAACTACACCCAACATTCTATGTCCTGCGGTTTCGGCTCTCTGGTGGGGAGAACCGGCGAACAATAATCAGGTCGGAAGCCGCAGACGGGCGGGAAGAGGATCTCTGGTCGGACATCTCTACCGACGGATGGATTGACCTTCGGCGCCGCGCCCCCGCAACGGCTGGGCGGCGAACAAAGTTCCTACTTCAGCAGCCGACGGATGGATCCTCGCTTTTCCTGGAAGAAGTCAGCCTTAAGTGGCCATGTCCCGCCCTAATTGTCGCTGGTCGTAACCTCGTTCCCGGGAAGCACCTGTTGCCCCGCGACGGACGCATTTACCTGGTCACGACCGAGATTCCGGAAGTGACCAACGGGCGGCTCCAGGAGCTGACATGCTCCCACCCGTCAATTGGACAGGCACGGATGTACGAGGTTTCTCCAGATGCCGACAGAGAATTATCAGTGGCTGCAGAGGGGGAATGTTGGAGTCTTGACCCCAGACATCGCCCGCTCGTTCGACTTCGTCTCAGTTCTTCGAGCGTCGAGGGGCCGGATGCGTCTCGATACGGCTTCTCCGACCCCGGCATCAGAGTGTTCTTTCAGACTCCGCCGCAAATCTGTCTGCATGTGACGTTCTCGACGAACGAGGAGCAGTTGTCCATCGATGGACTCTTCGATCGGCTCGGCGCTCTTGAATTGTCAGTCGGCTTGGCCAATGAGCCTTTCCCCTCAATCCGCATCGCCTGTGCGAGTCTCCGCAGCAAGTTCACGGCAAACAAGTCCGAGAACGGAATCACCCTGCAGTTGCCATTCGAGTCGTTCGCTCCACAGGGGCTGATCGAACCAGGCTTTGACGTGCGACGCGTTGCCTTGGATGGGTGGGAGGAATCAGACGAAAGCGCATTTAGCACAATGGGTGTATTGGGACACGGGGAGCGCTTCGTGGTGCTCCCCTATAGCCGTGAGATCCTTCTCGCTCGTTCCCCAGGATCGCCAGGCGGCATCCGACTTGACGATCCATCAGATCTCCACGACCCCCTGGAACTGCGCGAACCTTTTTCTGGCGAAAACCCGGCCGA
>JAPLOC010000241.1 GCA_026692825.1 Planctomycetota bacterium
CCCTTTTTGTCGCGACGACGCTCCTGCGGCGTCACGCCCGACGGCGCAGCCGGCGGTTGGGTCGGTAAGCGTCACCCGTCATTTGGTTTTAGCATCGCGCGAGCAAGCGTTGCTGATACGGCGTTTCAATCCGTCTCCACCGAACTCTGCCGAAGATGTCCAGACCGCGGCGTCGTAGGAACGCCGTCCGCCACATGGCGCGACGACAAGCGTTTAATGCGTAAACACCGTCCTGTGGAGCAGCTTTTTTTGTTGCTTTCCACAAACTCTGGTGGTAGTTTCCTGGTTGTGTTTGGGAAGATCAACGACTGTGCCATTGTTCTTGGTGGGGAATCGTAGTGTCGGCGGATCCCGAGGAATTCGAGCGGCTTCTGGCGGCGATTCGCGATGGCGATTCATCCGCGTGTAGCGCATTCGTGGGAACGTTTCGACCAGTCGTCAACAATCTTGCCAATGGGCTGTTTTCAGGAAACCGCCTTCAAGGTCCATACGACCAATCCGATATCGCCCAGTCGGTCGTTTTCAAAGCGTTGGAAATCGTCAAAGGGGGCTACCCGATCCACGGTCCCCCCGCGTTTCATTCGCTGTTGAAGATCATGGTGACGCGAAAAATCATCGGCCTGTCGCGAAAACCAGAAAATCGAGTACGGTCCGTTTCGCGGGAGCATTTTGAACAGCAATTGTCATTGGCAGTTGAATCGGACAAGTCGACCAGTGAATTGATCGCCGATACGTTGGATCTGAATACGATTGTCGCGCTGATGACACCAGAAAACCAAAGAGTGTTCGAGCTGCTTTGTCAGGGCAAGTCGTTCGTCGAAATCGGGGTGTTACTGGGAAAAAAGCCGCACGCGGTGGGGGTGAGTTACAAGCGCGACTTGAGTCGCATCAGTCGCATGCTCGACCCGGACGATTCCACGCCGTGACGCTCAGGATGAAGGGGTCGGCCGATCGATTTGAAAATTGGTACGAATTTGTTGTGCTCAGCGGGTCGGTTTCTGCGTTTTGAAGGAAAGACATGACACGCCAGAGAACAACCGTCAGGAACAGTCTGTCCGATTGAGTCGCCAGTCCAACTTCACTTTGGGAAACGTACATGCCAGGCAATGACCACGCGGTGATTCCGGATCCGAATCAGCCGATTCTCGAGGAGCTGCTCAACACCCAAGCCGATTCGTGGGATCGTGGAGAGCGTGTTCGTGTCGAAAACCTGCTGGCGGGGCGATCCGCTGAGGAAGTCGATTCCGACGTCGTGACCTGGCTGCTGGTGGGAGAGTGTTGTTTGCGTCGCGACGGGGGCGAAGAACTCGAACAAATCTGTGCCGACGTGGAACGTCGTTTTCCCACTCAGGCACGGGACGTTTTGGAACAAATGTTGGTGTCGGAACTCGTGCGGGCGCTGCCGGACGCCAGTCCGGACGAACGACGGGTCTCAAACCAAGGTAATCGCCCGGGACCATTGGACCGGGATCGCGACACCGACTCGGTGCTTCCTGCGGCACTTCCCGATCGTCACCGGGATCCGAATCGTGAAACGCCGAATAACGGGTTCGCGTCGACGTTTCGCGGGTCGACGCCCTCGTCCTCGACCGGGACCTCCCCCGGGACCGAACGGGAACTCCCTCGCCCGCCCGATTATCGACTGATTCGAATGATCGGAACGGGGGGCTTCGGTGCCGTCTATCTGGGACGCAACTCACACGACCACTCCCTGGCCGCCGTCAAAGTGCTGCGGCGTCGGACGACGACTCGCAACCGTCAAGCCGAAAGCGTCGAACTGGAGGGGATCAAGGCGTTCCGCAAATGCGCCGCCGAACACCCCCATTTGGTACAGATCCACCACGTGGGGGACACCGACGAATTCATCTACTACTACACGATGCCGATCGCGGACGGCTACCCCCAGGAGGGTGCTCACCAGTCCATCCGATTGTCACCGGGGGACGAGCTGCCCCGCGACTACGAGCCTCACACCCTGGAAACCGAGATCCTTCGTCGCGGCAAACTCCCCGTTGAGGAAGTTCTGGAAATGTCGCGACAGATCCTGTCGGGACTGGCCGAATTGCACCAAAATGGTGTGATTCATTCCGACGTGAAGCCCGCGAACATTTTGAAAGTCAACGGCGTCTGGAAGCTGGGCGACGTGGGATTGGCGGTTGCGACCGGCCCGGAATAGGCACCGCAGGGGCGACGGGGAACCCGTGTGTTCTGGCCGCCGGAAGGCCTGTCGCAGACCGCAAACGACGACTTGTACGCGCTGGGACTGACTGCCCGGGCCGCCTTGACCGGAGAATCGCCCGCCGACCTCAAGCTCACGACCGTGGTGCCGCGACGGACGGCGCTGACCCCCGCAAGCCGGCGGGCGAAGACGCTCGATCGCTTTCTCACGTCAACTTGTGCGGTCGAACCGAAGGTTCGTGTTTCTGATGAGACAGCGCTCCGGAAGCTGGTGGCCAAAAGGACACTGAATCAATCTCGATTGTTGGCGATGCTCGGATTGTTCGCGATGTTGGCAGCGGTTTGGATCGGTGTTGATAGACGCCGAGGGGTACCTATGGACGAAATGCCAAACCGCCGTAACGATGTCCGCGTCCAAGACCAGCGTGATTCTCCTGACGAAGGGGGAGAGGCCGATATCCCAGCCCCACGGGATTACCATCGCGACTACGAGACGTATAAACATTACGCGTCAAATCTGTATGATGCGTTGGATAAGGGTTGGGTCTCGGTGAAAACGGAGGCACGCAATCAGCTCGCGGAATCGGCGGTGAATCGGTTCGACCTTCCCGAGCATCAGCTCCATGCTGAAGAATTGGAACGTCTCGCGGAACGGATCGCTGAGGACGGGGCTGAGGAAACGCGTCAAGTGCTGCAGATCGACAATGCTACGAGAGAAAATACGGCCATTGAGGCAGTTCGGCCCGGCGACATCGATCCAGACTGGGTTGAGATCGAAACCTTGTGTGGTGCAACACGCAAATTCTGGGGAACGAATCGCAAAGTGGTCGTGGCAATGAAAGACCTCGAGGTACTGCAACGGTCTGGCCCCGACCTTTCCTGGATCATCGCGACTTTCCGATTGAAAGTGGCCTTGAGCGAGTACAAGCGGGCTTTTCAGTTGAGGGATTCTCGGATTTTGATCAAGGACGAACTGCTCGGAGACGCCGAACTGCCCGGAAAATTGGCGTCCGCAGAGGAAATGTTCCGCAGAGGATTCAGGGACGCCGAGCAGAAAGCGCACGAAGCGGAACTGGCACTCCGCAATTTTTATCGATCGAAGGAGGCGGACGATGAGCGCTGGAAAGAGCCACTCGAATGGAGTCCGCTGTTGCGTCGACTCGTGGCGATCAGACTGTCTTCATGAATGTGGCTCGGGATAATGGACTCGGCCGATCTGGAAGAATCCAACCAAATTTGCGAGATCCTGCGCCGACAGTGCTTTGCTCTAAATCACAGCCAACAGGGTCAACCGTCGCCGCTTGACCGGGAATTGTGTGCTAGCCTTCTACGGCACTCCCGGTTCTGCCGCTACCTCGAGCGGATCGTGGACAATCAGCCGAACGCTGACAAATGGCGGACTCAGGCCGACACAGCATTTGAGGAGGCGAATAAGATCAAGAGTGAGCCGATCGATTCGACGGCCCGAAAGTGGGGAACTGACGTTTCCGATGAGAAAATCGAACGGGACAAACATGAATCGGAAAAGGTCCCGTGATTTCCAACAGGCGCGTCAGCGTTACAGGAGTCAGTCAGTTCGTGTTCGCGTGACCGGAAGTTCAGTTCCGAATCTATGGTCGGGAATTCACCGATCAAACTTAGTTCAGGAGAAGCAATGCACAAGTGTTCGCGATTCGCTTTGTTGTTGTTTTTGATTGTTGGAGCCCTGCCACACGGGGCGGACGCGGGGCCGATAGTACTGAGCTTCAAGCCGCAAATCAGTGGAGCACCCCAAGTCAATGCCCCGATTAACTATCGGTTGCCCGATGGACTGCATCTCGACATTGTTTGGCACATCTCGGCGAATGCGGCGGTGAAACTGGCAAAAATGGATCCGGTTACGGCGAGGGATCCCAGTCCAAATCCACCTGATGTAAAAAACGCCAACAAGAATTTCTCCAAATGGGAGATCTTGCCCAATCAGCCCCTGAGAGATCTGCCCGCCAATGGGGATCCGCTGGATTTTGTTGAGAGGGTGTCTACCGATGGGCCGTATCCAAAGGGTGCCGCGCAACGCTGGGAACTTGGGGTCAACGCCACGGACGAATTTGGTAAGACATGGATGTCGAAGAGTGACAGCGAATCCGTGTTCGTCGATATCTATGATAGCGACATGGCGGTCGACATAAACGGCGGCACTGTCGGCACTGCGGTGACTGCGGCGACCCTGGGTTGGCAATTCACCACCAGCAAGACCCAGAACATAGCCGCCCTAGGTTTTTGGGATGAGAGTCCCAACGGAATCGGATCCCACACGGTGGCGTTATGGAATGTGGCAGGAGGCGCTCCCCTGGCACAGCTCACGATCGACGCGACCGGCGATCCCTTTCCGACGATGCATAACTCCGGTCGCTGGATTTTCGCGTACCTTCCGGTACCCGTGTCCATTGCTCCCGGATCCTACGTGATGGGAGCGACCTACGCCGCCGGCGACCCCGACCCGTTTCGCCTCGGCTCCCTCGCGAATCCTCTGGGCCTCACAGTGGCCCAAGGGCTTACGATTGATGGTTCGCGGAAGACCACCGGTTCCGTCGTCTCGACCACGTCAGACCCCGAGTTTCCCGATCTGTTCGTCCCCGGCGAATCGGCGTACTTCGGCCCCAATTTCCTGATTGACCCGATTCCCGAACCAAGTTCCATCGTCCTGGCACTGATCGGGGGATCCATGATCGCCTTCAAGGCTTGGCGACGTCGCCAAGCGAAGGCGATATCAGTCACCCTGGCATCGAATTCAGGATCCGCAAAGACATAGTCTGACCCATTCGAGACCGCGTCGCTCCATCGGCGGCGCGACAAGCCAGCCCAGGTCATTGCGAATCCGCGGCTGCGGTGGAGCGCCCCCTGGGTTCAGGCCAGACTTGTCGCGCCCCGATGGGGAGCGTTTCTAGGAGTACTGATCAACCACCCGCTTGAATCGCATTGGAATGCCACGGCCAGCGACCACCGGAAGTCAGGTGTGAGAGCGTCAACGGGCGCTGCCGCCCGAAACCCATTTGTCGTTACGCGCCGAGAACTTGAGTAATGCTCGATCCCAGCATTCCGCCACAACTCCATGTACTCATTGTTGGAAAAATGGAATCGGACGAAACGATCGTCTAGAGTGCCATGCCAAAGCCGGAAATTTACACCGGGGTCTATAGCACTTCGTTCGCGTTCGGGATTCTCTGGACCGTATGCTTGATCCACTTGGCAGGTATTGGCCAGGGCATATTTCCGGAATTCACTTCTGTTTTCCGTCCATTCGATCTGATACCTTGGGGGATTGGATTCGTCTGCGTTTCCATTGGACTTCTGATACTGCTCTTTCCGCTTTGGCATTGTCGGCAACAGCTCCGGACCGTGTATGCAATCACAGATCGACGAGTCATCATACTAGATGACTACTTCACGTCGTACCCTCCTGAGAGCCTCACGACCATTCGTTGTCGCGAACAAAAGGACGGAACCGGCGACGTGATCTTCACTCGCACCGAATGGGAGGATGCCGTTGGGCATACAACGATGTGTGACATTGGATTTCATGGGATCCCACACGCCGAGACGGTGGAAACACTGCTGAAGTCTATAGCACTACAATGCGATGCTCAGAAGTCGGGGCTCGCGCGCGCTTGACGCATCACGCTTGACATTGAGTGATGCGGATATTTCTTGCCAGGGTGCGTTCCCGCAGAGCCTGACTCCGCTTCTCCGGGTCAAAGTCAGCCTATCCGAGGACACACTTCGTCGCACCCCCTGGGCTACCGACAATGGATGTCCATTTTTTTCCCCGCCCGCTGTATAATCCCGCCCCCCCATTCCGCAACCGATGTGAGGCGACCGAGATGAAAGTTGAATTCTTGAATCCCCCGGCGTTGTGCCCCACGTTCGGCTGGACGCACGTCGCCAGTGTCACCGGCGGAAAGACGATTTACATCTCGGGTCAGGTGGCGGTCGACGAGCGGGGCCAACTGGTCGGGAAAGGGGACTTAAAGGTTCAAACGGAACAGGCGTTCCGAAATATTGAACTCGCGCTGGCGGCGGTCGGCGCGTCGTTTCGCGACGTTGTCAAAACGAGTCTCTTCGTCGTCGGACTGCGCGCCGAACACGTCCCGATCATTCGCGAAGTGCGCAGCCGATACGTCTGGGCGGAACATCCCCCGGTCAGCACGCTGGTCGGCGTACAATCGCTTGTCGATGCCGACTGGCTGATTGAGATTGAAGCGATGGCAGTGCTGCCCGAGTGACTGTCAACAGTTCGGCCTCCGTTGGGGCTTGCCTCCTCGCCGCG
>JAPLOC010000242.1 GCA_026692825.1 Planctomycetota bacterium
GCGGATGAATATGTTCGGCAGGCCGCCGAGGGCTTGACTAAGGCGCACAACGAGAGCATGGTGCATCGCGACATCAAGCCCGGGAATCTGCTGCTCGATGATCGCGGAACGATCAAGGTGCTGGATCTGGGCCTGGCGCGGTTCTTTGACGAAAAGGAAGAGTCGTCCGTCACCAAACGGCATGACGAAAAAGTTCTGGGAACCGCTGACTATCTCTCCCCCGAACAGGCGCTCGACAGCCACAGTGTCGACATTCGTTCGGACATTTACAGTCTCGGCTGCACGTTTTACTTTATGCTACTTGGTCGGCCTCCCTATAACGAAGGGACTTTGGCGAACCGCCTGCTGGCCCACCAGACGAAGCAGCCCGATTCCATTGCCAGTCAACGCCCGGAGATTCCCAAGTCGTTGATCCTCATCGTCGAAAAGATGATGCAGAAGCGGCCTGAAGATCGGTATCAGACCGCGCGGGAGTTGGCGAACACCCTCGCCGATTGGCTTCGGGAAAACGGGGGAGATACCTGGGCCGAGATGAACCCGGTGGTTGGTGGTTCGGTCGCTTCGTTGAGTTCCTCCAGCGGACTGATCAGCGCTGTCCCGCCCGCCTTCCCGGGCGGCGAGTCCCCCACGCAGACGCTCCCCACGTCGCGGCCGACGAAGCCGCAACGTGATCCCTCGAAATCGCCTTCCGGCGGGGCGGTCCCTGCCGTCCCGCCGAAAAAGGGGCCATCCAAGTCCGCCGCTAAGGGCAATTCGATTGCCTCGGTCCCCCTTCCGGCGCCTGTCGGAACCAACGATTCCACCCAATCGGAAGGGGAGGGCGATTCGGCGTTCGCAGCGTTTCTCAATCAGATCGACAACCAAGCCCCGCCATCTCCCGTCACCCCAACTCCCGGCGTTCCGGGCCCCACGGCGCCAGTTTCTGAGATCCCCGAATCCGCTGCGACTGCCCCTGCCCAATCGAAACCAGTGGTGGCCCCGACCCTGCCTGCGATTTTCGATCCGGAAGAAGACGTGGGTGAAACACGTGAGTTGCCAGTACTCACACAGCCTCAGGTTGTTGTCGAGGTACCGCCGGTCGAATCGGCTCCGGCTGTTGGTAGTGGGGCGCAATGGCAGGGTGCCGCGGATTCCGATGAATTCGAACTGAATCCCTCCAGCTTCCCGCAACCCGTCGAAACCGAAGTGGCTGGCGATGGCGGGGAATTCTCGTTCACGGTTGCCGCCGATCCTAACTCCGATCCGACATCGGATTGGACGCCCGGCATCGCGACTTCCCGTGCCACGCCAGAAAACGGGAGTGGCACCGAGAAACCAGCGGCACCGGCGCGAACTGGTGTTCCCGTTTGGCGCAACCCCATGCAACTGGCGATGCTTGCCTCGGGGATTCTGTGTCTGGTGCTGGCGGTCTGGTGGGTGAATCGCGGCCCCGGTCATGCCAACACAGCCACCGATCCTGAATCCGCCGGTGCCGACGATGCCGGCGGAAAGAAAAAGGGCGGGAAGGGGAAAAAAGGGAAGGAGACTGCCATATCCCAAGGGCCGGTTCGACGAGAGTTGAAAGTTGGGGCGGGTGAAAAATTCTCCACGCTGGCCGCCGCCTTGGCCGAGGCGAAAAAGAACGGCAGCACCAACCGCAACGCCCGCCAGACAATCACGCTCCCGAGCGGGCAGACGTTCGCCGAGCGAATTGCGATTGACGAAACCTGGCCCCGCGGAATTCAGATCGTATGCCCCGGCCCACAGCCTGCCGTTCTCGCACCGACGGGGGGGGATCCGATCGTGACGATCTCGGCGACCGCAGGCAGCGTCGACGGGTTCAAACTGGAGGGAGTGCGACTCGATGCGACGGGCAAGGACGTCGCCGTTCAATTGACCGGGTTCCTCGAGGGCGCTCAATTCGTCAATCTGGAAGTGACCGGCTTTCGCAAGGCCGGATTTGCCCTGAAGGGAGTGCAATCGTTTGGCAACACGCCAGTCCTGTGTGATCGGGTCCGGTTGCGTAATCCCGAGGGCGACGAAGCGGTCGGATTCGAGTTGGCCCCGTCCGGCGACAACGCCTGTTCGCGCGTGCGGATTCGGGGCTGTCGGCTCGTTGGTCCGCTCGCGGCGGGTGTGACAGCGGCGAACAGCGCGATCGACCTGGAAATCGAAGAGTCGATCTTTCATCAGACCAAAGTCGGTGTCTTGCTGCGGGGCACCGGTGCGACTTGGCGCAATCTGATGCTCGCGGCGAACACGTTCCATCAGAACGACCAGGGAATTCAGTTCGTCGAAATGCCGGGTGAAGCGACCAACGGTTTGGGGTTCTACAACAACCTGTTTGTCGATTCGAAGACACGCGACGCGGGGGTGGGAGCCGGGTTTAAGGAACGGGAGTTTCTGGCGATGTTCGCCAGTGTTCCGGGTGGGATCGCGTTCAACTGGACGACCCGGGCGCGACCCGAGCAGATTCCACGGCCCGATGAAATTCCGAGTCTTGTCGAGGCGCGACAGGGACGGGTGGCGGCGATCCCCAAATTCGTATCGACTGACCCGGCGAGTCCCGATTTTCTCGCACCGACCCCCGAGGCTCCACAAACCAAAGCCGGCATCGCCGAGGCGTTAATCCCGCTGAAACGGTTTGGGACCCAGGTTGGTGCTGTCCGTCCAAAACCATGAATTGCAACCGCCCGCTTGAATGCCAAAATCGGCGGCGTTTCCGTTTGCAGCGTCAGTCGACACTCGCACGGCCAACTCCAGTCGGTCGCTGGCCGTGGTACCCTTCTGCAATTCATTTGGGTGCCACAGGCGGCGATTCAGGCGTACCACGAGAGTTCACCAAACGCTTGCCACAGCGCATGTCGCCTCAAACCCCATTTCTTTTTCAGTTTTTTTTCGTGTGTTTTGTGCCTTTCGTGGTTCCCAATCTCTGCTCACACCGTGAGCGAGCGAGTTGACGCTGTGCCGGACGATTTCGCATCTGCGACGAAAGGCATACACAAAAATCAACCGCCCGCTGGAATATCAAAATCAGCGGCGTTTCCGGTGGCAGCGTCAGTCGACACTCGCACGGCCGACTCTAGTCGGATGCTGGCCGTGGTACGCTTCTGCAATTCAGTCGGGTGGTTGATAAATTTCCAGCCGCCGCCCCCCGTAGCAAACCGTGGTCCAAGTCATTAAATTGCCGTAACGACTTTCCTGCAAATGGGTTGTGATTTTTACTGAACAAGCCAGGACGGGTCGAATTTCCGCGACACATGGTCTGCGGCGAGCGGGGTTTGCGTAAATCGTTAGTGGGCGAACGGTTATCCCGGGGGAGATCGCCCGAAGTCGTACTGGTGGAAATCGATCCAAGATCGGGGTCTTGGGCGACCATTTCCACAAGTCAATATGGGTAAGCCAGTTAAGCTGTACACCTTGTTCGCGCTTTTTACCGAGGCGTAGGATGGACTGACAACTTCCTCGTTGCCAGTTTCCATCATGCCGATCCGACCCCGCCAGACCGCCCCCCAGCAGCAACCTGCCAGCCGCTGCCGTACGCTCCCGCGCCGCCCCGATCCTCGCCCTGCCGCCGTCTTTCGGCAACGGCTGACCCGTTCCCCGGACCTGAAGAACGAATTCTCGGCCCCCGAACGTTGGCACGAGCCACGCGACGACGGGAAGCTCAAGTTCGTCACGGAACCTCCGGGCAAGGGCTACGTTCATGTCCTGTCCATCGACGATGTCCGCCAGCGGATCGCGCAACTGCCCCGGGAATACACACGCAATGTCGAGGTCGTCCAATTCAGCGGAATGACCCGCAAACGGGCGTCGTTTCCATGCTACGGGATGCAATGGGGACGGACCGTGTATCTCTACGCGATCGAAGAGACGCTGATCGAGACCTATTACCGCCCCCCCAGCCCGCAGCAGAAGATCGAAGCGCGGATGTTTGGAGGCGAATGGCGACGCGAGGGATCGCTCTGGCGACTGGTGTGGAACCACGAGACGATTCGCGATTTCTACCTCAACAATGTCCTCATCCACGAAATCGGCCACGTGAACGACGACCGAAATTCCAATTCAGTCGATCGCGAGAGGTACGCGAACTGGTTCGCCATTGAATATGGGTACCGCGCGACGCGGAGCAAATGAAGAATTCCGGCAACAGGGTCGGTTGCCAGAGTGACATCTTGGTGAATGCGACTCGTCGACTGGGCCGCCACACGACCGGCCAAACCAGGTGTGAGCGCTCTGGTCCTTTTTTCTGAGACCTGCTGGGCGTGGCACTGTCTAAAGACTTCGGTTTCGACCACGAGAGATATTGTCCGCAGTGAGGTGTAGAATCGTCGGCACAATTGCGGCATCATGCGAGTGCCGAACTGGTCGAATTTGCTCGAAACCAGGAAGCGTCCATGTGGACCCGAATAACTTGTCGCGAAGAGGATTTTCTGGACGAGATTTGGGTACTGGACCTGGGTGATGAGGATTTTTTGCTGTACGACGCCGGGAATACAGTTCGCGTCAAAGCCCCCCTCGAATTCGCGGTGGAAAAGATCACCGATCTCCAGCTTCGTCCTCCGAGGGTGGGTTTTTCAATCGAAGTGGACGACGGAAAATGGGAATTCGAGGCTCCCGAGGGAGTCTACGTCGACCTCGAACAATACTTGGCAAAGTCCGTGGCGGCGGATCGGTCCCGCGGAACTGCCGCGATTTTTGCGGCCGAAATCGGCTGGATGCTCGTTTCCATGTGTTGTCTGGCGGGAACCGTCGCGTTGGGTTGGATGTGGTTGTGCATCAACGATCCTGCATCACGAAAACCGATCTGGCGCGTCGTATTCGGCCTGATTGCGCTCGGGGGGCTGTCGTTCAGAAAGTACATAGAAACTAGGACCAAGCTCCGGGATGTGAAATACTATCGATCGCAGGCACCCGATGATCGGAAATAACCGCAGGTGAAGACAGCATCGGAGCGAATGGCAGAAATCTTCAAGCAGACCACTTGGCAACCGCCCCGCGATCCACTAGAATGCTTCCTCACCTGACGGCCCCATCGTCTAACCCGGTCAGGACACAGGGTTTTCATCCCTGCGATGCGGGTTCAAATCCCGCTGGGGTCACCTTGAAAACGACTGGCCGCTCCTCAAACGGGCTGCCGGTCGTTTTTTATTTCCGGCGCCGGTCGACACCCCGTTGAGTGCCCCGGTCACCCCTCCGCAATTCGAATCGCAGCACCTCCAGAGACGTCGGATCGCATGCAAACCGTCCTGTTCCTCTGCACTGGCAACTACTACCGCAGCCGATTCGCCGAGATTTACTTCAATCACCATGCGCAACAGCGGGGACTCCCATTTGTTGCCGACTCCCGCGGGTTGGCGCTCGAGCCGCTCAATCCTGGTCCTATGTCGCGGAACACTGTGCGTTGGCTGGAAAGTCTGGCAATTCCCATTCCACACAATCCCCCGTTTCCGCGGAGCGCTGAGGTCGTGGATTTTGAAGGTGCCGGGTTGATTGTCGCGGTGAAGGAGGCGGAACACCGTCCCCTGATGGAACGAAAATTCCCCGAATGGGCCGATCGGGTGGAATACTGGCACATTCATGACGTCGACTGCGCCACCCCAGACGACGCGCTTCCCCTGCTGGAAAGACAAGTCGCGGAATTGCTTGGACGCCTGGGGTCCGCTTCGTCCTGAAGGAGTGCCGTCAAGGATCCGTCGTGTGGAATTCAATCCACGTCATACCGAGCGCGGCACCAATTGAAACATTTTGCACTCAAGACCCCTGCCCCCTTGCGGGGCAGGTGAATGAGATCGGAGGCTAACATCGGGTCTCCGCACGGGTCGCTCAATGAATGTCTCGTTTTACCCCGCTCGCGGTATACAATTCCCCTGGTGGCTTACCCGAGCAGGTTCCCGGCGAGTACTTGTCATCGCGTTCAACGACATGTGGTGACGAGGATTTGGCAGTACGAGAGGGTCACGTGGATTAAGATCCACGCTACCCTCCCGTTGTGGAGTCCCAAAGTCATCTTGGCGGTGCGTATTGATCCAGGACCGTCAGCGCGGTGGCTGTTCAGAGCGGGCGAGCATCCCAGTGACGGACTTCGGCATTCGTGTCGACAGAGACCAGACGTTGACCACCGTCGGCAAACCGCAGGCTGCAGACACCCCCCGTGTGTCCCTTGAGTGCTAAAAGTTCCTGGCCGGTTGCAACGTCCCAAAGTCGCACCGTGTTGTCGCCTCCTCCCGTCGCCAGTCGCCGCCCGTCCGGGCTGAATTCTGCGACATGCGCGGAGATACTGTGGCTAAACAGCGGTTTTGCCGGCGTATCGCCGTTGCAAGAAAGCAGGTAAACGACTCCGTGAACCCGCGACCGATTATTCCCCGCCACGGCGATGTATTGACCGTTCGGATCGAATTCGGTTCCACAATCGGAGCCGATCGCCATTGTCAAAAACTGCGATTCGATCACCCGTGTGGTCAAATACCACACGTTGGATCAGA
Organism: Planctomycetota bacterium; assembly: GCA_026692825.1. Lineage (GTDB taxonomy): Bacteria > Planctomycetota > Planctomycetia > Planctomycetales > Planctomycetaceae > UBA10511. The sequence continues at coordinate 6,465 of JAPLOC010000242.1, forward strand.
TATTCGGAATCTCCCAGCGCTGCGACTTCCTCGCCGGTTGCAGCGTCGAGGACGTGCGTCACACAGTCGTCGCCTGACCAGCAGTACCATCGCCCGTCGTCGCTGATCGCTGCCGCGGATGTCTGCCCTGATTCGATCTTCCATGTCTGCAATGAGCTTCCATCCAAGGCATTGACGACGGTGACATGAGATTCGCCATCTCCCAGGTAGAGTCGCTGACCATCGGAAGATGCGCAGGCATTTCGAATTGGGAATTCCGTCTTACAGCGGACTCGAATTCGATCTCCTGTGTTCGGATTCCACTGCTCAATAAACCTCTGCCGCGGCGTGAGTGGATTGTCAAAAGTAATCGTGGGGAATCCGGTCAAGAGAAGTTGGCCATCGCGGCAAAGATGGGACCAGCCCGGCACGCTCGTTTCGGGCTGGACCTTGACGGATTCGCGATTACGATTGAGATTCCACAACCTCACCGTTCCGTCAAGTCCGCTGGAAACGAGCCTGGAATTGTCGGGATGGTAGGACAGACTCGTTACAGCGGCGCTGTGTCCCTTCATTTTGCCGATTTCCGAGCCGCTGTTGGAATCGAAGACCGTGATTTCGCCAAGGCCGGTTCCCACAGCGAGGTGCTGCCCATCGCTTCGATAAACTCCCGTGATGGCCGGACTGCCGACATTGCATCGCAATTTTTCTTTCCTAGTCGAGAGATCAAAAACGACGATGCTCCCGGCGGCAAATGCCGCAATTTCCCGACCGGACGGGTGAGTGACGACTCCCGAGCAGTTTTCCAGGGGAATCATGAATTGATCAACACCGTTCGTTAGATCCGACTTTCCGCACATCTCGATTTCAATTTCTTCGAATTTCCGGCGTGGTTACAGCCGGCTCCGGTGGCCGCGTAGCGGTGTCAGGGCGTAGCCTGTGGTTTGCGGCTGGGATTCGA
>JAPLOC010000243.1 GCA_026692825.1 Planctomycetota bacterium
CTTCCACACCTCTTTTTGCGCATTGCGAAACTCCTCGTCGGCCGCGTCGTCTTCCGTGTGATACGTCGCTTGCGCCACGAACCACGGAACCTCCCAGCCGACCTGTTTTCTCGAGCCGCGAATCACTTTCTCTAAGAACTCAGTGTACTGCTTTCCGGTGATCTGCCGGTCCGCGGGATAGCCCGCACGCGCCTGGCCGGCGTCCGATTCTCCCTGATGCCACAGCACCCCCCTGCAGCCGTTCGGACCGAGCGCTTTCAGTCGCGTCGTCATCCGGTCAAACAATTCGCCGGTCGCTTCCCAGGATCCCTGACCGGCTGGTTTCACAAACGCGTCGATCGTCGGCAGATTGGTCATCTTTTCTCCCTTGGGGAGCCATTGCCGAACGCTGGTCGCTCCCGCGCCGGTCGACGCGACCCCAATCGGCACATTGAACCGCCGGGCGAGTTCATCACCGAACGCGGGAGCGAAACTCCCGCCGGTGCTGCCGTCATGCGTTCCCGGTTGCGGATCGATCGCCAGCCGCCAGCTCGTGCCATCGAATGTCGCGACCCGCAGCGTCTCAGGCAGCAGTTTCTCGGAGCCGTAGTTGGTTGAGTTCGACTGGCCGGCGATCACGAACACTTCCCCCACGCCCACATGGTCGATCGTCGTCAGCGTGAGTGGCTTCTGGTTGGCGACTACTCGCAACTCCAGCCGATACCACCCGCCGGCGGCGACTTCGATCTCCGCCGAGAAACGCCCCGCGGTCCCGTCCAATTGCACGTTCTGCCAGGAAAACGCCGGATGTCGGACATTGGCCGGGTCGGTCCCCGGCAGAACGAATCGCGCCTCCACATTTCCCGATTCGATCGACACCAACCCTTTGATCGCCACGACGCCGGCCAGCCGCGATTTCCGCTGGATCACCTGGTAGTCGACGGGTGTCTCCGGCAGAACCGCGCTTGCCGACCCACCGATCGTGTGTTTCAAGACAAAGTCGACGATCGCATACGGATTCTGGAGACTATGCGGGTGATGCTTGACGCCTGGTTTCGCGATCACAGTGATGGGGCCACCCAGTTTCTCGTACCGGTCGGCGAGCAGTCGCGTGTTTTCGTCGAATGGAACCACTTCGTCGGCGTCGCCGCAGACATGCAGCAGCGGAACCTTCTCCCGGGCGAGCGGGGCGAGGTTGTCGACCGGGTTGAGTTTGTATTCCAGCCCCTGCTGTTCGGTCAGGCCATAGACGCGCAGACATTGTTCCCAGTCCCCCTTGGAACCAGGGCCACGACCTTTGCCACCAGGCCAGCTCTTAAAGTCGCAGACCGGAGCGTCGTTGTAGATACAGCTCACCTTGGTCGGATTGCGGGCCGCCCAGTTGAGCGAAAAGAGTCCTCCCCGACTGAACCCTTCCAGGACCGGCTTCGACGAGAGTCGGAATTCTTTCACCAGAAACTCGTGGAAGCGGTCCATGTGGTCGAGCGCGACCGGAGCGCCGTACATGTTCTGCACATCCATGTAGGCGACGTGAAACCCCTTCGAGGCCAGGACGCGGTCAGCCTGCGGTTCGTGCCCGAAGAACTCAGTCCGCCAGATCCAGGGGGATCCTTCGGCGGGAGTTTCGGGAACAATCAACAGACAGTTGCGACCATCGACCGTGAAGTCGAGCCGCTCGAATCCAAACCAAGTCGACCGCCGCGCTTCCGGGGGACGGGCCAACGCGGTCGTCACACCGCTGACGAAGACAACCGCCAGCACGACCCAGAGTTTCAACGTTCGCAGCAACAGCGACATGGGGCACGACTTCAAAGAACAGGGCTAAAAAACCATCAGGCGAGCGGGGTGGCGTCAGCCCCCTGCCGTCACGTCACAAGTCAACCGCGAGACAATACCAAAACCCCAGCCTCCTGTGTGAGCAGATTCGGGATCCCATCCCACACCAAATAAACCCGTCGACACTCCCCATTCTGACAAACCAGTCCCGCCGAGGGCACCGCCGCCACCGCCCCCGCTGGGCGCACCGGAGTCGCTTCCATTCCCTCACCGCTCATGACGTGCCCGAGCCAATCAGGCTCGGCCCGCTGCACCAGCCTGCTACGGCAATGCGTACAGATGATTCGTAACTCGCCAGGATTCCATTCAGCGGCGTCGGGCATTTGCTGACCTAGGGTTGAGAGAATTCAATACGTCCGAGGTCCAGGGTTTCGCCCGCGACAACTTCCACATCGAGCCCGCGTTGGACGTATCCCACGTGCTCGTGCCAGATTTTGAGCGTGTGCTTACCAGGCGGCAGCCCGGTGATTGCGAATTCCCCCCTGCGATTGGAACTCGCCGCGAACGGATGATCGAGAATCAGCCAGTAGCCACTTTCCCAACTGTGAAAATCGCAAAAGACCTCGATCGGTGTCTTCTCACTTCGGCGGAATTGAATCGGTGCCATGTCCAAAAGGAGCGAAACATGCACTTCGTTTATAATCGCTTGAACATGCATATAATTCGGGAGTGGATCTTCGTCGACCACGCGAATCGTCTGTCGAGTCGTGGCGAAAAGCGCATGGGGAAACAGACGACATCCGTCGTATCGAACCGTCAACTCATCGGCCGGAACAGGCCACGCTTCTCCTCGCGGATTCTCGGGAGACTTGGTGAGATAGACGAACACATTGGCGACACCGCGGGACTCCGGATCGATGAGCAGTCGCTCATTCGGAATGTCTTGTGTTGCCGCGATATGGGCGTCCTTGACGTCGACAGCCCCCTTTTTTACGAGTGCCGGCAAATCGGAAATCTCGGTACCGGAATAGTAGATTTGACCGCGAATCGTTCCCGATTCCGCCGCGACATCCTGGATGGAAGGAAACTTCGAATCCGACGCCTGTCTGGCTGGGGTCAGCGTAAACAGGATTGCAATCCCGGCCGATGCAATGAGTGCGAGAACTGACGCAGCCGCAGGTTGACCGCGGTTTTCCGACACACCATTCGAAGACAAGTGAGATTGCATGTTCATTCCGCCGGCTGCTGAAACGGGATCGAACCGAGATCCGTCGTTTTCCCTGCGTCCAGCATGACCTCGATTTTTCGCTGTTTGAAGTCGTCCGACTCGTGCCAGAGTGTGAACGTGTGAGGCCCCGGTGGCAGGTCGGCAATCTCAAACCGTCCCTCCGAATCGGTGATTGCCACAAACGGATGATCGGTGATCAGCCAATAGCATTTCTCCCAAGCGTGAAAATCGCAAACCACAGCGAAGGGGTGTTTCTCCGCTTTGTTGAACACGTAGTGCCGAGGTTCGTCGGCCGGTGCGATCACTTCTCCGAATCGGCCGTTTCTCACCGGAAGCGGATGGGTATTGTGCGGCAGTCGATCTTCGTTCTGCAGTTCAATCCTCTGATTGGTTCGCGCCGCCAAGGCGTGGGGATAATACCGAGCCCCTTTCTGAACTACCGTCCGACCGTTCAGCTTTTCATTCTCGGCAGGCGTCCAATCTTTCGGCCGCTCGGCGAGATAAACGTAGACACTTGCGACTCCGCGTGATTCCGGGTCGATGATCAGACTCTCGTCCGGAATATCGAATTTCGCGGCGATTGCCGAGTCTTTGACCGACGGATCCCCCTGCTTCACCAGCAACCGAGGTTCGGGGATTTCCCCTTGATAGACAATCCGTCCACGAACAACTCCCGTCTTCGCCGCCACATTGACGGCGGCCCCCTTTTCAGGTGGTTTTGATTCTTTGCCTTCCGACTTCCCTTGCCCTTTTCCAACCGTCGGAGAGAGCCAATACAAAACCCCCAAAACCGCGCCGACAAAAAGCAGCCCCGCTCGAAAGCCTTGGGTTTCGCTTCTCAAATAATTGGCATCCGACATATTCACACCACATCAACAGGGATAAAAAAACCAGGACCGAACAAATGACGCGTGAATTCCCACTCAAGCGCATCGCACTATTTCCGCAGCGTCTCCTCGAACAGTCGGTACGCGCGCTCGCGCATCTCCGGCGGGAAGTCGTGTTCGCAATCGGGATGCTCCACCGCCAGGTGGTCGGGGTGATTGTAAAGGGCAAAGATCGCGCCGGCCGACTTCGCGATCCGATCGACACTCGCCGCCTGAAAATTGTGATCGCGGGTCGGGGCGATAATCAGCACGTGACGGGGCGCGATTGCACCGATCAATTCATGAAAGTCAAACGGAATGTCGGCGAGCTTGCCGTGGTAGTTCGCCAGTCGCGGCATGTAGAGCTGTTGTGTCCATCCCTTGTCGGGGAGCCACTTCGATTCATCTCCGCCATAGTAATCGAGAAACGAATCGAGTCCGCAACTGGAGACCACCGTGGCGATCCGCTCGTCAAACACCGCGGTGTAGACCGAGTTGTGGCCACCGAGGGAATGGCCGATCGCGCCGAAGCCGCCCGGCTTCACAAAGGGGAGTGACTCCAGCAAATCGAGGCCACGGATGTTGTCCCAGATCGCCTTCAGTGTTCCGCTGTCCCAACCGAGTTTCGCGAGGTCGGGCTGGTACTTCGCGAGTTTGGGATAGTTCGGGGCGAGGGTGACAAACCCGCGCTCGGCCAACTCGGCGGCATATTGCCGATTGGGGCGGGTTCCCAGTCCGACGACCGTCCCATGTCCCACGACATTGTCGGTGCCATGGAGACAGAGAACCGCAGGTGCCTGTTTCTTGCCGGTTTTGTCTTCCAGCAGCGACTTCGGAATACAGAGGTAGGCGGGAACGCGCGAACCGGGTTCTGACTGATACGTGATCAGTCGGCGGACGTAGGTGCCACAGTCGACTTCTTCGGCTGTTTCGGGTGCGAGCGGGGAGCGTTTGGAATCCCCCGGGAGCGGCCCCATGACCGCCTGCATCCCTTTCAGAATCTCCGCCCGACGTTTCTTCCAGTCGTCGACGGTTTTGACCGGGTGTTGTTCACCCGCGGCGTCGCGCCAGATCAGCAGGTTGTCTCGGGGCAGACGGGGAAGAGACGGACCCGTTGCCTTTTGGGTCGCAGTCGTCTCAGACGGAGACGCAAGCGGACCGGCCAGGCAAGCCGATGGAATGCCAAGCCGCAGCGCGACGAAAAAGAGACCGAGAGTTCGAACCAATGTCGACATGGACTGAGACTCCTGGCTGTGTGGAAGCATCACTCGGGTCGGCGCTGTTTGTCACGCGGCCGCGGGCGTTTATCCCCCCCGGGGCGACGCGGTCCCCGGTCGTCGCCATCGGCTGGAGGGTCTCCATTGGGACGGCCGTCGCCTCCCGGCCCCGGTCCCATTCCAGGTCCGAAACCATTGGGGGGACCAAATCCGTTTCCCGGTCGATCACCCGGACCACGTCCTCCCATCCGCATCACCTGGTTGAGCCAGGGAGGGGGACTCGGCGGCTGGGGGAATTCGTCGGCGTGCGCCCGCATATACATCTGCTTGAGCCGGGTGCTTTGGGCGTCGTAGGGCAACCGCATAATCTGGTCCTGCTGTTCCCCTTTCATCTCCGTGAAGAACTGTTCCAGCTTGGACCGATCGATTTCATTCGCCTGCTTGCGAAACTCGGCCATCACACTTGTGAAGATCGCGAAGAACAACCGGCCGGCCCGGCGGCGGTTGTCGACGTCGCGGACCAGCATCTTCTTCTGATCTTCCTCGGTCAGTGCCTCCAGCAGCTCATTCACCAATTCCGGCTTCATCCAGATCGGATTCGGATCGCGGCGGTCCGCGGGAAACGCCGCCATGAGGACCGCGCTATACCGCGCCAGCCCTTTCTTGTCTTCGACCGTCGATTCCGACAGTTGCCCCTCTTCGATCAGACCCCGTTCCAGAATCGGCATGACCCGTGCCAGGTCGGCGTCACTCAACCCCATCCGGCGTCGCTTGGGATTGCTCGGGTCGGCCGCCTCCTGCTGCTTTGCCAACAGGTCGGTGACTTGTTGGCGACGTCGGACCGGATCGGCCTCGCCGCGCAGATCCGACCGCTGACCCGGAGTCAACGTCTTCAGCCACTCGTAATAGTTGTTGAGAACCAGAGTCAACTTGCCCCCGGCTTTGGAGTCGGCTTCAAGCTGTTTGTGCAGCCCACGCACCCGCTGGCGTTCCGATTCCGGCAACTCGCGAAACGCTTTCAGATTCTGCTTCAATTGTTCCCGTTCGGCCGACGACAGCGCCTCGATCTTCTTCGCCTTTTCCTCTCGCAAATCGGCTTCACTTTTGGCCGCGTGAACTGTGCCGGCCATTGTGAACAGAACCAGCGCGACGACAACGCCCGCCCGCGCGAAGTTCCACGCGAAACGTGAGGTATCCGATCGGGGAACGGCACGATCGGTGCCGACAGGATTGGTGGCACACGAATCAGGGAGTGTTCGGTTCATCATGCTCGGTGAATTCCCGGTGTTCCTGCAGTTTCGTCAGGTAGTCGATGTCCCCCGCTTCGAGGTACTTGTCGAGTTCGCTGATCACTTCGTAATCGTTCAGGATCTCGTCGGCCTCGTTGGGAACCCAGCGGTTCGTCGCCAGGAAGCCTGCTGTCCCCGCACCGAGAAGAACCAGGAGGGCAATGGCCAATCCCAACGTTCGGCGAATCGCTCGCGAGACTGCCGCGTCGTCGACACGGGCCTTGGGCTTCTCCGCCGCCCGAATGGAGCTGATGGTGCGACTGGTGAAATCCTCCCCCGCGGGAGAGGTCGGGAGCTGGCCCAGGAGATCCCAGGTGCGCGACAGCATGTCGACATCGTGACGCGCGACCGGGCTGGAGGCGAGCGCCTGCTCGATTTCCTTCGCCGCCGCCTCGTCGAGCTCGCCGTCGAGGTAAGCCACGAGATTCTCGCGCTGTTCCCCAGAGAGCCTGCTGATTTTCGCCATGTTATTCGAATCCGTCTCGCGTCAGTCCTGAGAGCCCCAGGTCCCCTGGGTCACGTAAGGTTCCAGTTTCACCCGCAGGTTTTCGCGCGCCCGCGACAACAGCGATTTCACCGCCGACACGGTCGTGTCCAAAGTCGCCGCGATATCGATGTAGCTCATCTCCTCGAACTTGTGCAGCAGCACCGCCATCCGCTGATTGTCGTTCAACGTCGACAAGGCGTCCTGCACCACCGCCTGAATCTCGATCCGCGCGAACTGTCGCGCGGGCATCATTCCCGAAGTCTCGGCCAGAATCTGCTCGGCCGGTCGGGCTCCCATGGGACCAGAATCGGATCCGGCCAAGGTCACTTCCCGCTTGCGGCCCACGTCGCGCCGACGGTTGCTCGCCAGATTGTTGGCGATTCGAAACAGGTACGTCGAGAACTTCGCCGTCGGTTCGTATCCATGCCGGGCCTTGTAAATCTTCAGGAACACCTCCTGCGCCAAGTCCTCGGCGGCCTGGCGGTCTTGAACCAGATGCGTCAACACCCCCACCAGTCGATCCTGATAACTGTTGACCAGTTGAGTGAAGGCGGCTTCCTCTCCCTGCTTGGCGCGCAGCATCAGTTTCGCGTCGGGATCCCGCGCGGCGGCAGTCGGTTCGGCGCGTGTGGGTTTCACGGGCTGTTCGTGACGTCGGTTGAAGGAGCGGGATACATCATTGAACCCCGATTGAGCGGCAGAGTTTCGACGATGCTTTCCAGTGTACCGATCGTCAAGGGCGGAGGCGAGTGCCCCTCTGTTGCGAATTCCAGGTGACTTCCACCTGCGGCGGGAGTAAATCGACAGCCCCCCCTCCGTGACGGTATTCTACTCACTTCAGAGAAGATGGACCGGTCCTGTCGATTCGGCCCCGTTCCCGTCGACCGAGTTCCCCTCGCATCCGGGTGATCATCACCCATCCGTTCCCCAGTCATCGCATCATGTCCGCCCGGAAGCCCAAATCCCCGCCCACCCCGCTGACTTATCAGGACGCCGGGCTTGACCTGGAACTGTACGATCAGGCAATGGAACGGCTCCCCGCGCTGATGAAACGGACCCACACGCCCCGGGTCATGGATCTGCCCGGCGGTTTCGCCGGCCTGTTCCGCCTCGGCAATTCGCGCCGCTTCGCGGTCAACTATGAAGATCCGGTTCTGGTTTCGGGAACCGACGGTGTCGGGACCAAGCTGAAAGTCGCCGCCAAGCTCGGGGTCTATAACACCGTTGGTATCGATCTGGTCGCCATGTCGGTCAACGATTGCCTTTGCCTCGGTGCCGAACCGCTGTTCTTCCTCGACTATCTGGCGCTCCCCAAAGACGATCCCGATCTGATCTCGCAGGTGGTCGCGGGAGTGGTCGCGGGGTGTACCGAAGCGGGCTGTGCCCTTCTGGGGGGAGAGACGGCGATCATGCCCGATATCTACTCCAAGGGGGATCTTGATCTCGCGGGTTTCTGCGTGGGTGTGGTCGAACGCAAACGCATCGTCGACGGGTCGGCGATTCGACCAAAAGACGTTGTGCTGGGACTGGAATCGAGCGGGTTCCACTCCAACGGGTACAGCCTGGTGCGAAAGGCGGTGTTCGACGTCGCGGGACTTAAGGTCGATGACTTGGTTCCAGAACTGAATCAGACAGTGGGCGATGCGCTCCTCACCCCGACCCGCATTTATGTGAAGCCAGTGGTCGACCTGTTGAGCAGAAAGCCGGGACGGGAGGCGGTCCGGGGACTGGCGCACATCACCGGAGGGGGGATCGCGGGGAATCTCGAGCGGATTCTGCCGATCGGATGCCGGGTTGAAATCGACCGCAATTCGTGGACACCTCCCGCGATGTTCGGCTGGTTGCAGGGGCTGGGAAACATCGACCGGGAAGAGATGTTCCGGGTCTTCAACATGGGGATCGGGTTTGTGCTGGTGGTGCGACCGCGGTCGGTGGATTCGGTCATCAAACGGCTCGCTAAACACAATGTCGCAGCACATCGCATTGGTGTTGTGGGAGAGGGAGACCGGGGCGTCACCTTGCTGAACTAGACCGACGTCGGATTCCATTCGAAATGACTTTCGGTTGGATGCCGAGCGCTGCCCAGCGGGCGGTTCTTGGCGGTTGTTCGCACAGCGGCAGCTCACGAGGACGTTCGCCCTCCCATCGCGTCGGATTTTGTCCCTTCCCGTGGTTTGGTTGGCGGTTACGCATTGGTCCGCGTGACCCGCGAATCTCCGCGTTCCTCAGAAGTGCGTCTGGAGAAGCAGTCATGAGCGCAGGCGAATTAGAGATCGAGATTCTGGAACTGCGGATTCGTGTCCGACGCTGGCGGCGGATTGCTGTCATCTCCCTGGTGTTACTGGCGCTCGCGGGATTCTTGCTCGCTGTCACGTTGGTAATGAGTCTTACCGGTCAGGGGCTGATTGCGGCGCGACTCCAGGAACAAATCCTGGCGGAAGAGCAACGCGCGCTGGCGAACGTGGAAATGGCACGCATGGATGCCGAGCAGGCACGGATGAAAGCCGAGAGTTATCGCGACTTGTTGGAAAGTATCCGGGTAGAAGCGGAAGCCGCGGGCGCGGCACAAAGCCGTTCGAAAATTGCCGCACCGACACAATTGACGGTCGAGCCAACTGATCCTTCGAATCAAAACACCGCCTCTCAAAACAACCCCTCCCCGCAGACTCCCGCGACAACCGACACAAACACAAAGCCGGTCGCGCCCGAGGCGAACACCGCCGAGCGACCCGAAGCACCAGCGGAACCGGATTGAGTGACATCTCAACGTGTCCAAGCAATCGGTCCCGGGGATAGACTCCCCGCGATGACAGCCTCTCTTAAGACATCCCGCTGACCTCTTATGCCAACAATCCTCGTCACGGGCGGAGCCGGCTTTCTGGGAAGTCATTTGTGCGACCGACTCATCGCCCGGGGTGATGACGTCATCTGTGTCGACAATTTCTTCACCGGTCGGAAGGACAACATCCGTCACCTGCTGGGAAATCCCCGGTTTGAGTTGATCCGCCACGATATTGTGCATCCGCTGTTCGTCGAGGCGGATCAGATCTACAACCTCGCCTGTCCCGCCTCCCCCGTCGCCTATCAGTACAACTCGATCAAGACGATCAAGACGTCGACGATCGGGATGGTGAACATGCTCGGACTCGCCAAGCGGTGTCGGGCCCGCATTCTGCAGGCGTCGACATCGGAAGTGTATGGCGACCCCGAAGTTCATCCCCAACCCGAATCGTACTGGGGACACGTCAATCCGGTCGGCCCACGAAGCTGTTACGACGAAGGCAAGCGGGTCGCCGAGTCGCTCTGCATGGCGTATCACGAAGCGCATCGCGTGGAAGTTCGGCTGATCCGGATCTTCAACACCTACGGTCCGCGAATGCACCCTGACGATGGACGAGTCGTTTCCAACTTCATCATGCAGGCTCTCCGCGGTGAGCCGTTAACCATCTTTGGCGAAGGCTTGCAGACACGTTCCTTCTGCTATTGCGAGGATCTGATCGACGGCATGATCCGCATGATGGATCAGGACGAATCGGTCGGACCCGTGAATCTCGGAAACCCCGGCGAATTCACCATGCTGGAACTGGCGCAAGAGGTATTGCGTCTGACCGGTTCCCATTCCCTGCTGACACATGTTGATCTTCCCAAAGACGACCCCCGGCAACGAAAGCCGGACATCACGCTCGCGGGAAAACTTTTGAACTGGTCGCCCCGCTACTCGCTGGCTGATGGTTTGGTCCCGACGATCGCCTACTACCGGTCGCTGCTTTAGTTCGACGTCGCCCGTATTCAGTCCTCGTAAGAGTTACAGCTCCAAGACCGCCCAGCAGACATTTCGGCGATCGCCATGGATCCGGGCGTATTCCAGCATCGCCTCGGTGTCGGGCTTTAGAAAATCACTGAACCGTTGCTTCCCGTTCACATTGACCAAGAGTTTTTTGTCGAAATTCACAAACCCCGCCTCGGGCGAGAGACGCAATTTCGTGCGTGACGTTCGATTTGTGACTTCGATGCGATTCCCCGGTTGCACGAGTTCGGCGGAGATTCGTAACGGTTTGGAAGTCGCCTTGCGATCTCCGTCAGCCGCCGAGTACCGGTTCGCCGCCGGTACGTCACCAATGTCCAACCAGTAAAACCGGTTTTCGGTGTTGCGTAGCACCTGCGCTTCGAACTTCTTGGGGAAGCGATTGCGTTGCAGTCGGCTCATCCAGTCGAACAGTGTGTGGATCTCGCCATAGAAGCTGTCGGGACCCGATCCCACATACTCGGCGAACACCAGATCAAACCGGGCCTTCATCATCCGATCCAGTTCGCGGGTGTTGCGATACACTGTCTCGCGGTCGAGTTCCCCCAGGACCACAAAAAACGGAGTATTGATGGCGTTTTTCCAGTAGAACTGGCAGATCTGGTCACTGACGCCAGCGATTGGAATCACGCCGGCGAACAGATCGGGGTGCGAGAACCCAATATCAAACGCGGCGTCCCCTCCCATCATGTGCCCCGACAAAAAGACCCGGTTGTGGTCGATGTTGAACCGCCGGCCCGCGTCGCGCAAGGCACCAAGAATGACCGCGTGGGCCGTGGCACCGTAGGTGTAATGTTCCTGAGATTGTTTTGTGGTGTAGTCGGGTGCGACCACGATGTACCCATGCCGGGAGGCTTGGCCGGCCCGCTCTTCGTTCCCCGCCCAGAACGCGACCTCGTGCGCGGGGCCACGTCCTTCCGAGTGCAACGCGAGAATCACCGGGTACGACTGTTCGGCGTGATACTCGGGGGGCAGGTAAACCGAATACGAGATCTGAACTTCGTCACGCGGGGCCGACGCCTGAATGGTTGTGGTTTGCCCGGGAGAACCGCCAGCGGCATCGAGCGGTTCCGGCAGCAACGGCAGGATCTGCGCGATCCGTTGCGGCCCCACTCCTTCCAGTGAGGAAATCACCTCGAGAATCAGTTTGCGGTCCTTCCCCGCGTCGTCCGACGAACGCAGGTAGTCGAGCGCCA
>JAPLOC010000244.1 GCA_026692825.1 Planctomycetota bacterium
CGTCGGGCGCGACGCCGCAGGAGCGTCGTCGCGACAAAAAGGACGGCGTCGCGACATGTGGCGGACGGCGTTCCTACGACGCCGCGGTCTTGACGTCTGCGGCAGAGTTCAGTGGAGACAGATTGAAACGTTGTATCGGGAACGCTTGCTCGCACGACGGTGAAGTCAATTGGCGGGTGACGCTTACCGACCTCGCCGCCGGCTGCGCCGTCGGGCGCGACGCCGCAGGAGCGTCGTCGCGACAAAAAGGGCGTCGTCGCGACACGGCTCACATACGTCACTCCACCAGCTTCGCGTCATTCTTCAAAGACGACTCATCGTGCAGCCGGCTGTCTTCGATTTGCTCGAACCGCCACAGTCCCAGCGTCCGATCGTCCGCCGCGAACGGTTCCGTCGGCACCTTTCCAATCTCGCGGCCCCCCTTCGAGATTCGGACTTCATCCAGCCAGCCCACGCAACCGATTTCGCGTCCCACCAACGTTCCCAAGCCGAGTCCGTCGTCACTGCTGGCGCGGGGGTCAAACTTCACCTTTTGATCGGCGACCAGTTTCCCATCCACATACAGACGCACCCGTTCCGGCTCGCGGACATACGCCAGGTAATGCCATTGGCCGTCGGCAATGTCGACACTCGTCGCCACATGATCAGGCTGCATTCCGGGCGAAAACAGCGTGAGATGCCCGCTCGTCGGCTGTGTGAACAGTTCCCAGTGCGTGGACGAAGACTTGAGTTCGCTCGCCACCAGAATGTTGTAAGACTGCTTTTGAAACAGTCGCGCCCAGCACTCGACAGTCAAAGGCGTCGCGCGATAGTCGGCCTTTCCCTTCGCGATCGCTCCTCCTTTTCGTGTGTCGAATCCGTTCCCGAATTTTCCGTCCCGCAACAGATTGCCCAGCGGAGGGACATCGATCTTCTCAACCGCCAGGTCGGGTTCGCCCGACAGGGGAATGATCTTGCGCCCCGCGCTCCACGCCACGGCGCGACGCAGCATTTCGCGCGGCTCGAACGTGTTGTAGGTCTGTTCGCTGTGTCCCAACAGCGTCTGGAAGATTCGGCCTTTTCCGTAGGTATACGTCCAGGCCAAGGGTTCGTCGGCGTCGGTCACCTTGGAATGGGCGGCGATCAATGGCTCAATCGGTTCCTCTCCTTCCTGGCGAAAGTAGAGTTCGTCGGTCACATCGAACGGCTTCAGGCCGGCGGTAATTGGGTGCGCCAGGTCGGTTGGCGTGACACGAAACCGGCCGAACGCGTCGTGACCACTTTTTCCCTTGTGATTCCACATTCGGCGGGCGATTTTGCGATATTCCGGCCACTCCGCCGCCTCGGCCATCGGGAGGGAAAAGTGGTAGGCCCCATTCGCGAAGTGGGGCAGAATCAAACCTCCGCCATTCTCCAGAAACCGGACAAACGCCGTTCGCGACTCCGCCGACAGCGCGGTCGGATCGTGCCAGTTGACATAGTTCTGGACGATAACGTGGTAATCCTTGAGCGGCTTTCGCGCGAGATCCTCAATGTCAAAAGTGACATCGACCTGAATCCGTTTGTCCCGTTCCAACAGCGACTTGATCGCCGGCGTGGTCTTTTCCCAGTTGTGCCATTTGTGCGCGTCGTTCCCCGCGAACATCAGCACGCGGATCGGCCGGTCGTCAACTTCCGCCCGGGTGACTCCCGAG
>JAPLOC010000245.1 GCA_026692825.1 Planctomycetota bacterium
CTCGTCCGGAAAACGGGTTGTCGAGGCCGAGGTGAGGCGGCAGCGCGACCAACGGCGGTTGGGTGACTGGTGCGTCGCCGAGTATCACGACGAAATTGTGCGACAGCTCGGCACAACCTCCCCCGAGCGCTGGATGACTGACGGTTTGATGGACGACTTGAACAACAAACAGGAGCGAGGATGAGAAACGAACGCAGCGGCACGACTACAACCAGCCGGCAGTCCTTGGAACGGCCGGTCTGTCCGGACCACGGCCTCGCGCTTCTGGTCGGGCGGACCCTGGGAACCGTGCAGTATCGCTATTGCCGGGTGGCGGGGTGCAAACAGTCGCGTGTCACCTCGCGCGAACACTCGCCACACAAACGCTGGCCAGCCCGAAACAATCCTTCGCCGAGGAACGACAACCAGGAACCATCCCCAGGGATCAGGACGAACGCCCACCCGGCGTCTTCCGATTGAGGCCGGCGCGACGATTCTCCTGTCGGCAGAAAACGAGGTGTTGGCACCGAGCCGCGCCCGTTAGGAAGCGGTGATCGGCTACCGCTTCCTGGCGGGCGCGGCTCGGGCTGAATTTCGAAACTTCGGCTGCCAGCACGGCGCGAGAGCAATGCTCTCGTTTGCACGCGGCACGCTTGGGGAGATACGCGTGGATTCAAATCCACGCTAAGGGTCCGCTTCACCACACCAGCCGCTCAACCAGCTCCACGACGTCGCCAAACAGCACATAAAACAGCGACTTCCGCCCGCAGTCGAGTTTCGCGACCGCCTCGGCTCCAATCCGCCGATGTTCGATGTTCGCCGCTTCGACCGCCACCTGAGCCTCGACCACCGCCCCTTCTTCCGGGCGGGCACTGCTGCGCGTGGAAAGTCCCATGAGTGTTCCCGAATAACTGGTTTCTGGCGTCGTCGCCAGGACGAACTCAACCGGCAGTCGGCCGTCCGGATGTTCTGATCGAGCCGCCAGCAGATGCCCCATGCGATGTTCGGGGATCGTCAGTTCCAGGTGCCAGTTGGATTCTTCATCCATCACTTGCAGTAATACCTCACCCCGCCGAACCGGCCGATGCAACAACTCCTGCTCCAATTGAAACGACGCGACCGTGCCCGCGATTGGGGCCCGCAGTGTCAGTCGTTCCTGCTCGGCTTCCAGCGACTCGAGGCGTTCGACTGCCGCGTTGAGTTCGACGCGGGCCTGGGCCTGCCTCCCCCGCAACCGGACCACGTCGTCCGACCGGCCACCCCGGCGGGTCGATTCGTCAATCTCCGCCTGCTGCGCTTCGAGTTGCTGCCGCTTTTCCGTCAGACGGTTACGGGCCGCGAGCAGTTCCGTCTCGAGTTGAACGTCGCGCAAGACCAGCAGTGGTTGCCCCACCTCGACCCGGTCACCCCCCTGAACGACCAGTTCGGTCACCTCGGAATCTCGCGGTGCGAAGACATCGCGCTGCACCGCGGGCATCAGCTTGCCACGTCCCTCCACGCGATAGGTCGCGGGAACCAGCGCGAGGCCCGCCAGCAGAACAACAGCGACCACCACGCCAGCGCACATCATCGCCCCGGTTCGACCTCGGAACCATTCCAGCCCTCCACCCACCCAACGCCGGACTCTCAACAGGAAAATCCGCTCGTGCGACAGGGCGTGGTGCAGAGCCCGCGCGACGTGGGTGGCGAACAAATCACCCCGCTCGGCGGCGACCGGTGTCAGCCAGGCCGACGAAAACTGTTCGAAGATCATCGCGCCGAACACTGGTGCGCTCGGGGGCTGGTGTTGAGCGCTCGGATCGTCGGCGTTGTGAAACGGTTCGGGTTCACGCAACGGAACAATCCGCAACGACCGGGCTCCCGCCGACCGCAGGTGTTCGAACATCTGTCGCTGAATCGCGTCGGGCCAGCCCTCGGCACCCGATTGCGAGTCGAGAGTTCGACCGGCGGAAATCACCGCGTCTCCCAGATCGGCAAGAGATCGCGTCTGAACCGCCCGAGCATGCAGCCGATCTTGTCCCGTGACCGCCAAGACGTCCACCGACCGACCCCGCCGAACGACCACGCTGATCCGATCGCATTCAAGCAACAGCCGCCCTTCGTTTACGGCGGCCGCCGCGACAAGTCGGCTTTCGAGTGTTCGTCCCAGGTGAGAGACCGACCGTTCAAACCGGTTCCAAAATGCCAGATGCCCGGTCGTCGAAGCGAGTTCCTCGCGCCATGCCAGCGACCAGGCGATGGTACTCGCGGTCTCTTCGACGAACGGAAGATAGTCGTTTCGGGGGTCAAAGGAATCGTCGACATCGAGAAAAATCTGCACAGCCCCCAGGCACTTCTCCCGTGCCATCAGCGGGGCGAACAGGGCCGACATTGCGACGGGATTTCCCGACATGACGGCCGACTCGGGATGGGCGGCGGCCTGTTCTCCCTGAATCACATCCAGCAACCGCCGGATGTTGGTCTGGCTCCGTTGGGGGTCGCGCGTGATCCCAGTGTCGGGGAGGCCACGTTCGGTCGCGAGCGACAACACCCCCTGGGAATTCAACAGCCAGACCGCGACCGCCCGTGCCGGTATCTGGGTTTTCAACTCCTCGACCACCTGCGCCAGGAAGTCCGCTTCGGAACCGCGCTGCGCGGCGAGCCGCGCCACGGTCGACGCGGCGGTGGCAAGCCGGTCGGTACCGGGGGGAAGGGAATCGACGGCGGCGGTCGGCATGACCTGTGCTACTCCTGCGTCCATGCGTCGCGGGCCGGTCGGGGACCGCAGCGGGGGTTGAAACGCGGGACTCTGCAACAATCGGCGGGATCTGTCAAGACGGGCCTTCCCGAGGCGAAACTCCATCTACCCCTGAATGGGGAATCGGGCTAGAATCCCCAGATCGGCCGGCACAGACGTTGGCCAGCAACCACGGTGACAAATGATCGATTTTCTCGGCGATTTCGCGGAAGACAGCGAATTCAGCAAATTGCTGGGACGCCGCGACGACGAGGTGGACCTGACGCGGGCGGCGTTGGAACTCGCGCGCGACGCCGATCCCAACCTCTCGTTCGACCCCGTGTTGAACTGGGTCGCCGACCGGGCCGGCGAACTCTCGGGACCGATCGCCCGTGCATCGGGAGACGAGGCGATTCTGCGGGC
>JAPLOC010000246.1 GCA_026692825.1 Planctomycetota bacterium
GAACTCATCAAACCGAATCTCGCCCTGTTCGCCGAAGCTGTCCATCACATCGAGCATGAGGTGGTGGAAATGCCCGGCACGCACCGAGTAAAAATTGTGTTTGCCGTCGCGGCGGGCCTCGATCAGGCCGGCGACGCGCAAGAGCGCCAGGTGGTGGCTAACGGCGGGCTGACTCTGGCCGAGCCGGTCGCACAGTGCGGTCACGTGCATCTCGCCGGCACGTGACAGGTAGAACAGAATCCGCAGCCGGGTTTCGTCGGACAGCAGCTTGAAAACCTGGACCAGGTTTTTTTCAAGTTGCGCCGACATCTCGGACATCGGGGCGTTGACGGTTTCGACGGGCGCTTCGAGCGTGTTGGACAGCATGGGTTCCTCGCGGACTTCTCCCCGCGTGTAATGACGATCGGGAGCAGTGGGGTGGGGGGTCTGCTCGTGATCGGTGGGTTGAATATGTTCAGACAATCGGTGCTTCCCTTGAGCTGCCGCTCAGTGAGTTTTCACTTGGGATCTCGCGGGTTGATGGTCGGCGTCCGCCCGGGTGAACAGCACCCTCGCCGCTTTTCGTCACAGGAACGCGGCTCAATGGCCGGTGTTCCAATAGAAAATCAGCGGTTCCGCGACGCGCGGATCAAACCGAATGGATGTATGTTGGTGGCTTCAGTTCAGACAGGTCACTCTTGGGAAGACGATTGGCCAGAACAGCCAAGTCAATCTCCCGCTACGAAAGGTTCCAAGACGATCCAAGTTGGGAAGTGATGGTCGAAAACCGCATCGAACTGCGGTTTGATCATCAAGGAACCAAACTTTCCAGGTACTTGATTCTAGCGACGGATACTCCGCCGTCAATCACGCCGCCGGCCCAAACCACTGGAAATTGTGCGAATTCACTCAATCGCCATCGGATCTGCGCCGCGCTGGCCTCTTCCATTACCCTGCGCATCGTGCCCGGGTGAACCTTCCAGCGAAAAATATGGTAGCGTGTTGTCTGACTCAAGACAATGCGTCTGCTTATGCGTTTCTTGGATTCTCAAATCCGGATCGCGCTCCCACTCCCGATTCCCATGCCCGAAACTACCTCTTCAACCCACCCCCGTCCGTTCGCCTCACTCGTCGGTCACCACGCACTCGTCACGGGGGGATCTTCTGGAATTGGCCGCGCGATCGCGCTCGAATTCGCCCGCGCATCATTGCCGCGCTTCTGTCGACTCTGCCGAACGCGTCGCCGCCGAGTGCCGTGCCTTGGGTGTTCAGTCCACGGTACTCGTCGCCGACGTGTCCGACTCCGAATCCCTCCCCCGGCTTGTCGCCCAGGCTTGGCGACTCTGGGGCGGAATCGATCTTTGGGTGAACAATGCCGGCGTCGACCTGTTGACCGGAGACAACGCGAAACTTCCCTATCACGACAAACTTCAGGCGTTGCTGGAGACCGATGTCCGCGGAACGGTACTGCTCTCCCGCGATGTCGGGGAACGCATGACGCGTGCATCGGGTGGCGTGATTCTGAATATCGGTTGGGACCAGGCCGACCGCGGTATGGAGGGGGCCAGTGGCGAGTTGTTCGCCGTCGCCAAGAATGCCATTATGGGATTCACCCGC
>JAPLOC010000247.1 GCA_026692825.1 Planctomycetota bacterium
GACACTGGTGGCCGAGGCGCTCTGTATTCGTCCCGACGCGATCGCGGCGGCGGAAGCGGTGGAAGCGGCGGAAGCGCGGCTGGATTTGAGTCGGGTGAGTTGGTTCCGACTGTTGGGACTGGCCGACGGGACGAGCGGACGCAATAAAGGGCGAGAGCTGGGGCCGGCGACTCGTTTTTCGGTTCCGATCTTCAACTGGAATCAGGGCGGTGTCACCCGCGCGGAGGCGGAACTGGAGCGGGCGGAACGGAATCAGCACACGGTCGCCTGTCAGATCGTTCTGGACGTTCACCGGTCGGCGCTGCAATATGAGCAGGCAGTGGTGGAGATGGATGTACTGCTCCATCGCGTCCGCCCGGAATTGGAGACCGCCATCGACCGCGCTCAGCGCGCCTACCAGGAAGGGCAGGTGACCTACTTGATTGTCTTGGAGACGACGCGTCAGAAGATCGACAACCTGCTGCGTGAAGCGCAATTGCAGGGAGACTTGCGGCGATTCTGGGCGGAATTGGAAAGGAGCGTCGGGAAACGTCTGGAATTGTCGGCGACAACTCCGGGTTCGGCCGCTGAGATGAATCTGCCACCCGTTCCTGCGGAGATTCGAAATGCGGAACCGAACCTTGAATTTTGAACCTTCGATTTGCTTCGCATGGGGCAGTGGGGAGCGAGTCGGCCGTGCGCGCGTCTACGGGCATAGTGGTTGAGATTCCGGTGACCCTATCCTCGAACGGGGCCGTAGTAACAATTCTGACCGAACTGGGGAGTGCGGTTGTCCGGCGCTGAGAGTGCGTACGAACGACGGTAAGAATTTGACAGGATGAAGAGGATGAAAGGGATGAACAGGATGGAGTTGCGCGCCATTCCTGCTCTCTGGATAAGGACCCCTTCCGGCTTGGGTGCAATGTCGTGTTTTCGGCCGAGTGTAGAATAACGACCCGCTGCATTGGCCGACGGGTTACGTGGATTGAAATCCACGCTACACTCTCCCAATCGCACTTGATGTGAATTCTCCCACGGACCACCAGGTTGGCGGTTTGAGCTGCCGATTCGGGACTTTCATTCCAGTCTCTCTGGTTCTACAGCCTCTTCGCGAGGATTTCGTGAATTCGTTCGAACGGTTCGCGTCCGGCAGTTTTAAACTGGCGCTCGCTGCTGCTGTCGGGGCCGGCGCGTGGTGGCTGTGTACCAGTCCGGCAGCGACATCCAAAACGGAGAAACCGCCGCCGTCGGCCACCGTCGCGAAAGTCATCAAGGAAGATTCTCTGAACACAGTGACCCTGACGGAGGAAGCCGCGAAACGCCTGGGGGTCTCTGTGGCGGTCGCGGAAACCAAGCGACTGCGGCGAACGCGAGTCTATGGCGGCGAGGTTGTCGTTCCACCGGGCCGCTCGATTCAGGTCGCGGCTCCGTTGGGAGGGTTGCTGAAAACCGCAGGGCCGACATTGCCGGCAATGGGCGAGCCGGTCGTCAAAGGGCAGGTTTTGTATCGCTTACAGCCGTTGTTGACCCCAGAGGCCCGCACGACGTTATCGGCGTCGTTGGTCGAGGCCGAGGGGCTGGTCAAGAACGCCGAAACAC
>JAPLOC010000248.1 GCA_026692825.1 Planctomycetota bacterium
CCCTGGAGAACCCACTGGCGTAACAGGGGGAAGTCGCCGGGCAGATTCAGGGACCGTTCAATCGGGTCTCCGTCCGGGTCGACAGGTTCGACGACACCGCTGGAAAACTGGACCCGATCCAAATTGCCGCCAGCGTGCAAGACCAGTCGTCCGAAGTCCCGCCGGGGATCGCCAACACCGGTCACGACGGCCACCCGTGGTCCCGGCTGGGAATTCACGGAATCCGCCGGCTGTCTCAGACAGGGAAACGCGATTCCCAAGGTGACCCGGGCGACAAGATCTGCGACCAGCCCGGAGAAATCGCTCCCCGAGGGGGTTCCCAGGACCGTCACCTTCCCCCGAGGGAGCCATCCGTACCAGATCCAGTCGGGATCCAGCAGCGACTCGCTGTCGAGATTCCAGTTGCGGATATGCGGTTGCGAATTCGCTGGCGGTGTTGACCCGGAAGTCGGATCGCACCGTTGTTCGGAGCCAGTCTCGCCCACAATTGGCGGGGGAATCGACGATGATTGCATGGTACACCTCGTTCAAAGTCAGGTTGAACTGCGCTGTGCATGTGCCTATATGTTCCAGTATACTCGTGTATTTTTTGGGATTCAAGAGAACAGTAGATGTTTTTTCATTTTTTTGCGGGGTGAGGAGGTTGGGATGGTTCGAAGCGGCGAAGAGGCGAAGCCCCGACGGAGGTCAACTCAGTTGACAACGGCCGGCTCGTTTGGGGATTGCGACAGCCCTGAGTGCGTCGCGCGACGAAGAGCGCACAGTGTGCCGCGCATTTGGAAAGTGCGGGCTACAGTTCCCGTCACGGCGCGGCGCAGAACCGGTAATAGATTTCGCTCGCCTGACGGAGTTCGTTGATGTCGATCCATTCATCAATCGTGTGCGCCTGATGAATCGAACCCGGGCCAAACACGATCCCCGGGACACCAGTCGTGGCGATCCGCGAGGCGTTGGTTCCGTACCAGGCTCCCTGCTTTTCCCGAGGACCGGCGACCTCTGTAATGTGCCTCAACAATCGGTCGGCCCACGCACCGTTGTTCTGGTCATTCAACGTCGCGCCATCGAGCCACGGCCGAAGCATCTCGAAATCGACATCCAGGCGCTCCCGCAAATAGGTCTCAACGTGCGGAATGACCTTGGAAGGATCTTCCCCGGGAACCACGCGACGGTCGATTTCAATGACGCATTCATCAGGAACCGTATTGACGCTGATTCCTCCCGAGATGCGACCGACACTGATGGTCGGGCCGCCGCACAGAGGGTGTGCCGGCACCATGCGGGGGAGTTCGTCGGCGTACTTTTCGAGGCAGACCAGCAATTCCGCCATACGATAGACGGCGTTGATCCCCTCCGACGGACGCGAACTGTGGCAGGCGCGTCCCTTGGTCTTCACTTTCCACCGCACCGCCCCCTTATGAGCGACGATGATGTGGAGATCGGTCGGCTCGGCTACCAGAGCCAGGTCGGGGGCCTGAGGGAGGAGTACTGAATGTCGCGCGGGGTCGCTCCACAACCGGGCCAGGTCGAGAACCCCCTGCGCGGTCGCCTCCTCATCGCAGGTGCAGGACATCACGACATTGGCGGCTCCCGCCGGCCGTTCCTTGACCAGCCGGGCGAACGCCGCGAGCATCGCCGCCATCCCCCCTTTGACATCGCACGCACCACGGCCATAGAGCCGACCGTCGCGAATCTCGGGCGTGAAAGGGGGAATGGTCATCCCATCGACGGGAACCGTGTCCTGATGGGCGTCGAGCAGCAGCGTTGTTGGGGAACCCGGAGCGTCGAAGCGGGCGATCAC
>JAPLOC010000249.1 GCA_026692825.1 Planctomycetota bacterium
GAAACACGGGGAAATCGGTGACTCGCGCTCGCCGCCAGTTCCCGTGGACCGCGCCGAAAAACCATCCCGGAACCACGATCCTGGCGGATTCCGGGTCGAATCTCACTCGCATTCGGGATAGAATTCATTGTCACTTACAAAGGAGGCCCGAACCGGATTGTCTGATCCCAAACGCGTTGACCTGAAAGTCAAGCAAAAGAAGGCTGTTCTCGTCGCTGTCGTATTGCCTGGCGCGCAGCGCGAACTGGAAGATCCCCTCGACGAATTGAAGGGGCTCGCGAAGACCGCCGGGGTTGTTCCGGTCGCGACGCTGGTGCAGAACCGCCTCAATCCGGACGCCCGTTCGTGCGTAGGCAAAGGAAAGCTCGAAGAGCTGAAAATGCTCGCCGAGGATTCCGGGGCCGACACCATCCTGTTCGATAACAACCTCACGCCGTCGCAGGCGCGGGTACTCGAAAAAGAGATCGGCAAAGTCATTGTCGACCGTAGCGAGCTGATCCTGTCGATCTTCGCTGAACATGCCCGGACGCACGAAGCGCAACTACAGGTGCAACTTGCCCAGCAACTTTACATGCGCACCCGGCTGAAACGGTTGTGGACCCACCTCGAGCGAACTGAAGGAGCGACCGGTTCAACCGGTGGCCCGGGTGAACAGCAGATCGAAATCGACCGTCGGCTGATCGACACGAAAGTCGCCGACCTCAAGGCCCAGTTGAAGGAACTCGAACAACGACGCGAACGCCAGGTGGCGCACCGACGTTCGCAATTGACCGTCTCGCTGGTGGGCTACACCAACGCGGGCAAGAGTACGTTGATGCGGGCACTGACCGGGTCCGATGTCTACGTCGCCGACCAGTTGTTCGCCACGCTCGACACCCGCACCCGGGTCTGGACCATTCCGCACCTGGGGAAAGTGTTGCTCAGTGACACGGTCGGGTTCATTCGTGATCTGCCGCACAATCTGGTGGCGTCGTTTCGATCAACCCTCGAAGAGGCTCGGCACGCCGACGTGCTGCTGCATGTGGTCGACGCGAGCAGCCCGTCCGCCGAGCAGCAGATCGCGACCGTCAATGAAGTTCTCAAAGAGATTGGAATCGACGGTTCGCAGGCGATTCTGGTCTTGAATAAATCCGACGCCGTCAAGGATCGGTCAATTCTCGACGCGTTGCGTGCGAATCATGCGACCTCGGTTTCCGTCAGCGCACTGGAACGGGTTGGTTTCGAACAACTTGCCAGTCTCGTTTCCGAACGGCTGGGGAATGGTTTTATCGAAATGACGCTGGAAACCAGTGTCAGTGACGGGAAACTGTTTGCGTTTCTCGCTCGGCACGCCGAAGTGTTGGAGCAAACCTATACCGAAGAGCGATCGACGATCCGTTGTCGTCTGCCGAGACGCTACCAGGTGGAACTGTCGCGACAATTCCCCAACGTACATATCGCCACCGACGATCCGGCGTTGCTGAATGAATCCAATCCGCCGGACGGTGGCCATGAGATTCCGTTCGAAGAGTCGGCGGCGGTGGTGACGGTTCCGTAGTCGCTGGCTGAGCGTCACTCGGTCCACACAAAATTGTCGCTGACCAGTTCTTGCTCGCCGTTCCAGCGGTAGGCGCACAGGAAGCCCCCCTTCGCGACACTGTAGTCCAGGCACGCGATGTTGCGGGCCAGTGGCTGGGGCTGGTTCGGTGTAAGCCAGTAGTGTCCAAAGAAGACCGGCTTCGCATCAGACGGGTACGGTTCCGCCGCGTCGGCGACCGCCACCTCGAGCGGACGGTCACTTTCGATCTGGTCGGTCATGGCATAGCTGCGGTAGGAGTGCCCCTCGGGAGAGAGGTACCACCGAACCCGGGTCCGGGTCCGCACGTGGCCGTCTTTGTCCTGGAAGGAAACTCCCTCGGGAAGCGGAACCTCTTTTCCTTTGAGGACCGTTTCCACCGGAGCGAACAACTCACCGCCGTCGACACATGCTGAGTGGAGAAATTCGGGAGTGATTCCCTGGTGTCGCTCCAGCTCGGGGGTGATCGCGATGATCGCCGGCCTATACCAGCAGGCGTGGACCGCTCGCAGTCCCGGCAGATCGAGCCACAGCGGCAGCGTGCGAAACCACTCGAGCGCCTCTCGCAGCTCCCCGGAGTTCAGTTGTGCGATTGTCTGGCGAATCTGCTTCTCGTTCTTTGGCGTGTGGGGTCTCAAAAACTCGCCGGGCGAACCGGGCTTCTCCGTATGGTATGCCAACGCATTCAATTCGTGATTTCCCATCACTGCGAGGGCCGCCCCTTCGTCGATCATCGGGCGCACAGTCTCCAGCACCTGACGGATCTTCGGTCCGCGGTCGATGAAATCCCCCAGGAAGATCACTTGGCGTTCGGGATGTCGGTAGCCCCCCTGGGATCTCTGGTAGCCCAGTTTGCAGAGCAACTGTTCGAGTTGGTCGGCATGGCCGTGAATATCACCAATCAGGTCGTACATTGTTTCTCACAGTCGTTGTGAAAATTTGAGCGGGTTTCAGGTCTCGTCGAGTCGTTGGCGATCACGTCGCGGGGAGATTACCAAACAGGTCCGCCAGCGGAATCCACAGACCGGGGAGAGTCGATTCCCCATCAAGACTCTGGTCGACGGCGATGTGACTTTGTGTTCCATCACGTCGAATGACTCGCGCTGTGCGTGACCTGGGATCGACGATCCAGACCAACTCCGCTCCCGCATCGAGATACTCGCCCGTCTTGCGTTCCATTTCGGTCGGGGAATTCCCCGCGGAAAGCACCTCGATCGCCAGATCCGGGAAGACCTCAGGAATGGGTTCGCGTGGAAGTCGGCGATCGGGAAACTGGTGCCAGCCCAAAAATGCCACATCGGGAATTCTCACCAATCCGGGGGCGAGACGCATCATGCCCGATTCTCCGACGATGACTCCCAAATCGTGCGTCTGGACGAAATTCCCCAGGATTCGAATCAACTCGGAAGCGACGATCGACTCCAGGAACCCCATGACTTTCTCCACCAACGTGCCATCGACCAATTCGAATAACGGGCGTTTGTGTTCGCGATCCCGAATCTGAAGAACATCCGCCTCCCTTGCCGTCCCGGGAGCGGGATGCAGTCGAACCCGACCCGGTTCGACGTTTCCCAGGTCGCGCAACAAGTCTTCGAGTGTCAGCGGGGGGGCCAGTGTGGTTGTCATGGTATCTGTTTTCGTGAACGGGTCCGTGGTGTGTCGTCTCGGCCTCGGGGACACTCGTCAGAGTCTTCGGTCGGGATCAGTCCACACTCGTCGACGTGACTTCGATCCGAAAACCGGTGTCAATTCGGACGACCCGCGCTTTGACGACGGTCCGATTGTCATCGGGAAAGAGCTTCCGTTTGCGTTCGATCAGAATCTCGATGTCCTTGATGATGTTGGCAATTTTCTCCCGGGACTCGCCAGGACATTGTTTCAGGTAGAGTTCGGGGTACTTTTCGAGCTGATGCTTTCGCTCCTTGCGATTCAGGCAGGCGAAATTCCACGCGGTGCACGCGGTGTTCAGTCGGTTCTGACGTTCGATCAGGGATTCACCAACCAGGAGGAATCCCGCGGCCATTTCCGCGATGCGGTCGGAAATCTTCGGTAGGGGTGTGGGTTCGTCGGTCATATCAATGGTTCGCGTTCAAAAGTGAGTCATTCTGGTATGTGGATGCGGACAGCAACTGCGAGCAATCACCCTTCGTCCTCCTCAAAAACGTCGTTTGCATCCTCCTTGAGAATTCACTCACTTTTCGCGGCTCGAAACTTCGACTCTTCGCCCCTCAGCAGTCGGCCGATATTCCCCCGATGACGGAACACAATCAACGCGGGGACCAGAAGGCTGAACAGGCCCAGGCTCCAGTGCCCTTCGGCCCACGGTGTCGGCCGCAGCAGCACGCATTGCGCGATCGCGAACGCGACCGCCGCCAGCATCGACGAGAGTGACATGTAACGC
>JAPLOC010000250.1 GCA_026692825.1 Planctomycetota bacterium
GAAGCGCGGAGGGGCGACAACTTTGCCGAGAAAGGACTACCGGCCGACTCGACGGAATTCCTGGTGTCGAAACTCGGGTGGACCGGCCGGCTCGCCGTCAATCCCGTGAATGGACCGCAACCCGAGGCGCGTGAGGCTTTGATGGCCGAGGCGAACCGGACAGCGGTCGTCTTTGTCTCTGCTGCCGTGGCGGGAATGGTGTCGATCGTGGTTGGACTCGGGTTACTGGTGATCTGGGGAGTTCTCGCGTTTCTGGGGACGGTCAAATTCCAACTCCGGGTCGGCTCGGGAACCGGCGGCTTGTACGCCGAGACATTCGCGCTGTGGTTTGTCACGTTCTTCCTCCTCAATATTCTCGTCGCGCCGTTTTGTCCGGCGGCGTTTCGGATGCTCTGCGTGGGAGTGATGTCGGGTCTCAGTCTGTTGACCCTGCTATGGCCGGTCTGGCGAGGTGTCCCCTGGTCGCAGGTGCGTGACGAAGTCGGTCTGACGTGGCCACAACATCCCGTGCGCGAGATCGCGACGGGAGTTGTATCGTACATCGGCGGTGCGCCGCTGTTGGCGATTGGCATGCTGTTCACTGTTTTCCTGATGCAACTTCAAAAATCGATTCACGGCATGGCGTTCCTCGCATTCGCAGACGCTCCGATGCACCCGATTATTCAGCCGCTGGCGCGGGGAACCACACTCGATCGCATTCAGGCCGTCGCCGTGGTGCTGCTGGTTCCCATCACCGAAGAAATCATGTTTCGCGGCGTACTCTACCGTCATCTGCGTGAGGCTTCGTTACGTTGGGGGGCGGTGATCTCGGTGCTGTTTTCCATTCTGTTCAACGCGTTCCTGTTCGCCGCCATCCATCCCCAGGGAATTCTGGGAATTCCGCTGCTGATGTCGATTGCGATCGTTCTCGCGGTTTCGCGCGAATGGCGCGGTTCCCTCGTCGCGCCGACGGTCACGCACATGATCGTCAACGGCATGACGACCACGATTGTGCTGCTGGCGTTTGGCTGAGAATCGTCGGTGACGCGTGCATCCGTCCCAGCCGGTTTGTACATTTCACACATCGCCGTCGCCGCGTTGCGGGTGTTTCCAGAGCGCTCTGGAACAGCGCGGCGATTCGCGATCCCGGAGTCGCCGCCATGCTTTGTCGTCGAGTCGTCGCTCATCTCTCCCGGTTGTCGCAGGAAATATCGGGACAGCATCCACGCTTCCCGTCCGCTTCCGCTGGAAACCAGGTGGCGTCTCCGTGTCATGGTGGGGCGCTGCGAACGTTGATGGCGGCCATCCTGACGATCACCTTTGGTCTCCTGGCCGGGACGCTTGCCGCCGAGGAGCCGAAGCATGTCGATCTCTCTCTTCTCATCGCCCCCGAATACCCCTCCACCTGGCCATCGTTTCCGCCATTTCAAATCAACCATTACCGCAAGATCGGCCCGCTGTCCGCGTACAACAGCGAGATCCTGATTCTTGACGGAAACACCGGGACTCAACTCGACGTCCCCCCGCACTCGGTCACGGCCCCCGACTCCGGGCTGCCGAACGCAGGCCGATTCGGGTTGGCGTTCACCGACAAGATCGAACCCTGGCAGTTTGGCGGCGAAGCGTGCGTGATTGACTGCAAAGATCTGCTCGACGCGACGCCCAACGGGCGGAGCGATCTGGTCACGAAAGAACGGATTATGGCGTGGGAAAAGGCCCATCGTCCGCTTGGACCGGGGGACGTAGTGCTGTTCCATAGCGGCTTCAGCGACAAATACTACAAGCCGTTCCCCGAAGGGCGACGGTATGGTGCCGACCCGGTCGAAGGAGTCACCCCCGGCTGGCCCGATCCCGACCCCGAGTGCATGGAGTACCTCGCGAGCCGAAAGGTTCTCACGCTGGCGACCGACAGCACCAGCATGGGTCCGTTGCCCAATCTCGCCGAGCCGACCCACTACGCGGGGTTGAAGCATGGCATGATCTGGACGGAGAGCGGGATCGGATTTGGCCAGCTTCCGACCACCGGGGCGTTTTACTGCATGATTGGACCGAAACACGCGGGTGACCCGTACAGCGAAGGTCGGGCGTTTGGAATTGTGGGGGAGCCACTCGCGAGCCGACTCAACGCGGCGGCGCGGGCGAAGAAAGCGGTGGATCTTTCCGTCACGCTGGCCGACGACCTGCCCTCAAGCTGGCCGGGCAGGGGGGTGGGCAACCATCGGCAGCCGTACTTCACGATCAAGTTCGGCATGAACCCGAACATCAAGATTCCGTTCATGATGCACATGGTCGACAGCCACACCGGCACCCACCTGGTTCCGCCGTCGTACAGTCTGCCGACCAAGGGTTTTGACAACCAGAGCTACGCTCCCCAGGTGCGGGGATGGCTCGCCGAGTATGAGAAGAAGTTCGGACCGCGCGGCACCAGCGACGTCACCACCGAGAAGGTGCCGCTATCGCAAACCTGCGGCAACGCGCGGGTGATCGACGTGCGGTCGTTGCGCGGGACGACTAAGAAGGACGCGTGGCCCGCCTCGCCCTCGATCACTGTCGACCACCTGAAGAAATTCGAGGCGGACAACGGCAAGTTGAAAAAGGGGGAGATCGTGGTATTCCACACGAACTGGACCGACGACTTTTACAAGCCGCTCCCGATGGGGGAGAAGTGCCAGTTGGATCCTCTCAACGGCAAGAGCGAGGGATGGCCGGCACTCTCCGCCGAAGGGGCGATGTACTTGGCCGAACAGGGGATCGCCTGTGTGGCGACCGATGCTCCCACTCTCGGTGGAGTTGACGAGCGCCAGGCGCTGTTCACGTACTGGGCGCTCGGAACCCGTGGCGTCGTGGGAGTGGAGTTTCTAACTGGCGTTGGCAAACTGAAATCGGGGGCGTACTTCCTGTTCGCACCGATCAAAGTGAGAGATTGCCACGGCGGTCCGGGACGGGCGATCGCGTTTGAATAGAGATACGGTCGTTCACTTTTTTGGGAACCACGTCCGCCGGCGTGGAGGAGTGGTGCGTCGCGCACCCGAACGGGGTCGGCGGATTTTTCTTGAATTCAGTTGAACCGTGTGGTAGACTGGCGACGAATGGATAACCTAAGTGCCCGGTGGTGGCGGGTGTCTGAGCAGGCACCGATTACCGTCGTCGGGTGACCTCCCGAGATTGATTTTTGAAGTTCGTCGTAGGCAAGCGGTACTTTCAAAGCGAGGCTCACAATGAAGATTGTTTCTGTGATCAACTACAAGGGAGGTGTTGGAAAGACGACGGTTACCGCCAATCTGGCCGCCGAGCTGGCCTTTCGTGGTAAGTCCGTACTTGCGATTGACCTGGATCCTCAGGCAAGTCTCACGTTTTCGTTTGTGACCGTAGATGAATGGAGTAAACGGTATGAGCAGGAAATGACAATCAAGAACTGGTATGACGCCTTTATCGACAAAGATACTGATCTCGATTTAAAACAGTTGATCTGTCGTCCCCAACGTGTGAATTCCGAGATGCGAGGAATTCTGGATTTGGTTTGTTCGCACTTGGCGCTGATCAATGTTGACCTTGAGCTTGCGACCCGTCTAGTTGGCGGGACGCAACGAGATCTTCGCAACAACTACCTCCGGGTTCACTCGCGTTTACGCCAGGGATTGGATTCGCTTAGTCGCGCCGACTATGACTATGTATTGATTGACTGTCCGCCGAACTTCAATGTTGTTACCAAGACGGCAATCGCAGCAAGCGACTTCCTATTGGTGCCCACCAAGCCGGACTATCTTTCAACACTCGGTATCGAACAGCTTGACAAACACGTCAAAGAGTTGGTGCGCACCTACAACGAATATGTCGCCGATGCGGGAAACGCTGACTCGAAAGCGATTGACCCCAAGATTCTCGGTGTGCTTTTCACAATGATTCAAATTCGAAATGAACAGCCAATTTCCGCGCAGCGCCAGTACATCGAACAGGTGACACGACTTGGCGTGCCGTGCTTTGACTGTTTCATTCGTGAAAACAAAACGAGTTATAGTGACGCACCAGAGTACGGAATCCCGGTTGTTCTTAAGCGGGTTTCTGGAAAGACGTATACCGATGTGCGTACAGAACTTGAGGAACTGACCACAGAGTTGATCCGCAGGGTGAGCGAATAATGCCGAAATCCGCTGCCGCAGACACTTTGCGCGTCATCGCGCGCGCTCTCGAAGAACTCAACGCCGACGAACTTGATGCGTTAGCCTTGGGAAAGGGGCGGCTTGCGTTTGTGCCGTTTGCCCCGGTTGAGGCCAGGCCGGTCGTTCAGGAATACGATGTGACGC
>JAPLOC010000251.1 GCA_026692825.1 Planctomycetota bacterium
CGCCCGATGCCCGTGGCAGGAACCGGTGTTGTGCGTGGTGAGATGCTCACGTAGCCGATTGACGCGAAGGGGAAGAGGCACGAACATGCGGTTGGCGAATTGTCCGCCAAAGTCAACTCGTTCTCGAATCTCTCCATGTCTTCTGACCACGACCATTCGCACGATCACTCCCACGACCACGCGCACGACCAGGACTCACCTGGGGGACAAGGTCAACTGCCGGGGGCGACGCTCGCCCGGGAATTGACCGACCAGATTGAGCAGTTGATTCTCTCGGCCGAGTCAGCGAATGTGCCCCTGGAGATTGATCCGCAACGTCGGCAGTTGTTTGATCTGTTCGTCCAGGCAGACGCAGCGGGGTTTCTGGCGGATGACGCTCAGATCGATTTGTCCTGTGACGCGATCGCGAAGGATCTGGCGGGGCGCTGGAATCTGCGAAACCTGGGAGCCGCCGTCGCCCACCCGACGTCACTGCCGCCGGCGCAACTGGCTCGATTGCGGGTTTTGTGGTCGTTCATGCGGCTCTGGATGGAATGGACCTACGCCTGGCAACGCTGGGCCGAGTTTCATCCGGCTGTCCCGCCGGCGGATGACTTGCCGTTTTAGGTTGCAACTATGCCTGCTCACCTCCCACCGCCGATTCCGCTCGACCTGCTGGTTGTCGCCCCGCACCCCGATGATGCCGAGATTAGCGCGGGGGGAGCGTTGTGGGTTTCGAAAGCCCGTGGGGGGAAAGTCGGGGTGATTGAACTGACCAATGGCGAACCGACTCCGCACGGCAGTCCCGAAATTCGCGCCCGAGAGACTGCCGCCGCCACGCAAGAGTTGAGGCTCGACTGGCGTGGCAATCTGGATCTGCCCAACCGGTCACTGGAACACACGCTGGAAGCCCGCCGACTGCTGGCGGGGGTGTTTCGCCAGTTGCGTCCCAAGCTGATTCTCGCCCCGTATTGGGAAGACGCCCACCCCGATCATGTCGCCGCCAGCGCGCTGGTTGATGCCGCCCGATTCTGGTCAAAGCTCAGTCGCAGCGACATTCCCGGCGAGCCATACCACCCGCCGCGGATTCTGAACTACTTCAGCATCCATTTGCGAATCCACCCCCAGCCCGCATTTGTGCTGGACATCACCGACGCGCTCCCTGCCAAGATGCGGTCGATTGAGTGCTATCAGAGCCAGTTTGTCACGGGACGCAGCCCGGCGTTCCCGACGATATTGGACGACATTCGCGACCGGGCACGGTATTGGGGCTGGTCGATCGGTCGCCCGTATGGGGAACCATTCGCCAGCCGCGAGCCGATCGGACTCTCGGGTCTGGACATCCTGTGACCCGCGGAGCCACGACGCCCCCATGTGATCAGGGGGCTTTCGCGAGAACCAGACAGGCGTTGTGTCCACCGAAGCCAAAGCTGTTCGACATGACGTACTTCAGCGTCTTCTGTCGGGCTTCATGAGGAATGTAGTCGAGATCGCAGTCGGGATCGGGGTTATCGAGGTTGATCGTCGGGGGCATCACGTTGCCTTGCAACGCCAGGACCGCGACAACGAATTCGACTCCGCCCGAGGCACCCAACAGGTGTCCCAACTGGCTCTTGGTGCTGGAAACCGCCAGCCCTTTCACATCGCCGTTGAAGACACTCTTGATCGCGCACGTTTCGGCTTTGTCACCGAGTGGTGTGCTGGTGCCGTGCGCGTTGATGTAGTCGATTTGTTCGGGATTGAGCTTGGCATCCTGCAGGGCGAACTGCATGGCGCGACCCGCTCCGCGACCTTCGGGATCGGGCGCGGTCATGTGGTTGCCGTCGGCGCTCAGGCCGTAGCCCACAACCTCGGCGAGGATTGTTGCGCCGCGTCGACGGGCGTGTTCGTATTCTTCGAGGACGGCCATGCCGGCCCCTTCCGCGATGACGAACCCGTCGCGATCGCGATCGAACGGACGACTGGCACGTTGCGGATCGTCGTTTCGGGTTGAGAGCGCGCTCATCCGGGCAAAACCGGACAGCCCCATGGGGGTGATCGCCGCCTCGCTGCCACCGGTGACGATGACGTCGGCCCGGTTAGCGCGAATCAGATCGACCGCGTCACCAATGGCGTTGGACGCCGAGGCGCACGCCGTGGCGACAGCGGTGTTGGGCCCCTTCAGTCCCCAATGGACCGAGATGTTCCCACTGGCGGCGTTGACCATCAGCTTAGGAATCATGAAGGGGGAAACGCGATTCGGTCCGCGGTCGAACAAAGCGCAGTGCTGCTCTTCGATTTCGTGCAAACCGCCGATGCCGCTGCCCGTCACGACGCCGTAACGGTAGGGATCGCCTTGCTTGAAATCGATATTCGCCTGGTGAATGGCTTTGTGAGCCCCCACCATGGCAAACTGGCAGAAGCGGTCGAGACGTTTGATCTCCTTCGCCGGAATACATTCTTCCGGCGCGAAGTCTTTAATCTCGCCGCCAAACCGCACTTTGAAGTCGGCCGGGTCGAACCGCTGGAGATGGCTGACGCCGCTCTTGCCGGCGCACAACCTGTCCCAGAACTCAGAGGTTTCGCACCCCAAGGCGGTGACGACCCCGACTCCGGTGACAACAACACGCCTCGTCATGCTGGGCTACTGCCTTTTTCATTGATGTAGTTGACCGCATCGCCGACAGTCTTGATTTTCTCGTAGTCTTCGTCGGGGATCGAGACTTTGAATTCGTCTTCGAATTCCATCACGAGTTCCACGATGTCCAGAGAATCAGCCTTCAAGTCGTCGATGAACGACTTTGTGGCATCGATCTCCTCCTTCGGAACCTGCAATTGCTCGCTGACGATTCCGATGACCTTCTCTTCAATCTGCTTCGTCTCAATGGCCACGCGGGCTTCCTCCCAATTCTTCCTGGACCGCAAACGCCCTGCCGAACTTGGGCAACATATATCGCGTTTGCGGAAGTGTGTAAACCGCAACTCCGCGAGATCGGGATAACCTATCCCTCTCCCCCAACCGACGCACACTCAATCTTCCGATCGATCCGCTTCAAGAGCCCTTTCAGCACTTTTCCAGGGCCAATCTCGAACATCCGGTCGGCACCCGCCGCCAACAGTCCGCGGACGCAATCCTCCCACAGCACGGGAGACAACACCTGTCGAACCAATGCCTTCCGGATTTTTTCCGGGTCGGCGTGCGGCTGGGCATCGACGTTCGAATAGACCGGAATCCGGGGAGTCGAAATTGTCGTCTCCGCCAGGGCCTCGGCCAACCGC
>JAPLOC010000252.1 GCA_026692825.1 Planctomycetota bacterium
CCCCGTGAATTCGAACTCCAGAGTGCTGTTTCCCGGGTTGATCCCGAGAATTTGCAGCGACTGATTCAAGTTGCCCGCAACGGTCACAGTGCCGTACGTAGGCAGTCGCAAGACGTCGCGAAGTTGAATCTGGATCGCCGCGGGATTCGATTGGTCAAGGACCGTCACCTCATACGTGGCACCATCCCGCAGCGTCCCGGTCGTTCCGACCGCTCCCTGATAGGTCAACAGCTCGCCGTTCGTCAATTGGAGTACGGTCGCATCGGACTGCAGCGCGACGACCAGCGATTGGCTGGTCGGGTCGCTGCTGAGAATTGTGTACGCGTGACCGACACCGAAGAGCTGCGAGGCGAGCGCCGGCTGCACCCAGGGAATCGTTGTGGTTTGTGGTTGCTGGGCGACATTGGTCCAGGTCAACGTTGGTGATCGCACTGCGGGGTTTGACGCCGCCGCTTCGTTCGCCGTCGTCGCCAGTCGGACGGTGGGGGGATTGACGTTACTGCCGGCGAATTCATCGGGGTCAACCACCAGGTAATACGTCGCGCCATCGGTCAATCCCGTGACGGCGGCGGCGAGTCCCTGGGTGTAGACCACGGCGGTTCCGTTCGCGGGCACGAATCCAGCCGGCAGATCGCTGGGATCCAGAATGACTTTGTCCGCCTCGGCGTTGAATCCGCGAACGCGCAACATCTGACCGGTTCCCAGAGTCAGGCTCGCGCTCGTGTCGAGTTCCAGCAGTGTCCCCTGGGTGTCACGCAATTGAATCGCGTATCGTGAACCGTCGGTTCCGGTTGGCCCCGCCAAATGAACCAGGTAACTCCCCTGCAATGGCCCCGTTAGTGTGCCGTCGGCTCCCCTGGCCCCCAGAAACTGGCCCGCCGCGGGGGTCACCGTCACCAATTCCCCTTCGCTGAAACCCGGATCAAAATCCCAGACAATCTGATTGGCAGCGGGGTCGACTTCGGTCACCGGAATCCCATTCAGTGTGGGATATTGCCCGAAGGAAATCGCGTTCCCCTGCTGCGCGTCCGATCGGCTGGCGGCGAGTTGCAACCAGTATTCCGATTTGTCGGGACTCTGGCTGACCATCGCGAAATAGGTGTTTCGATTCTTCAATCCCCGAATCGCCCCGCCGTTGCCGCTGCTGTAGAGCAGGGATTCTCCGGTCGCGTATCCCGGATCCGCATTCAACACAAATCGGCTGTTGGCATAGTCCACGGTGGTACTGGTCACGCTGCGTGACAGATTGGAACCGGTGGATTCCTGAAACGGATTGAACGCCAACGGAGTGGATCCGTCACCAATCCCGGCGACAATGTTTCCGTCGACCCGGGCCTGGACGTCGGCATTCACCGACGCGCCACCGCCAGAGAGTCCCACCGAACCATCTTTGTACGACGCCGTCTGAATGTTGAGCGAATTGGTATCGGCGGCGGTGGCTGAAAAGGTGACCGGTCCTTGAGGGGAGTCGATCGTGGCCCCGTGTCCCAGGGTGGCGTAGGTCGTCGTTGTCAGTTGGTTGTACCCTCCCGACAACTGAATATTATTGGGGTTTTCAGGGGCGTCGGAGAAGCTGGTGTTCTGGGAGACGAGCGACGTTCCCGATGTGGTCGTTGTGGTACTGGCGGTGACCGAAACGCCCCCACCTCCGGTCGCCTGAATAACGGCGTGGTCATCGACGAGTGATTCGGCGTCGGTGGTCCCCTTGGCGTAGGAGAAACTCGCCCCGAGTCCGAACGATCGAAACCACCAGGTCGCTTCACCGGTGGCGTTGGCGGTCGCCGTGGTTGAAATCGTGACTTGTCCGGAACTCTGAATTCTCGCGTATTCCCCCACCTCGGCATAGGCGGTCGCGTCGGCCTTCAACACGGAAATCGGCAATGACGCCCACTGATTCACATAGTTCGCCAGCGGAGACGCGACGACCGAAAGGAGAAACTCGTCCGTACCCGACGCGTTCGCGAAGAGACTGAGGTCTCCAGCCGTCGAGGTCATCGAAACGTCTCCACCAGCGACAACGGCGTTATTCCCGATCGTAATCTTGGTACTGAAACTGTGATTGAAAATGTCGGCCGCCTGGTTAACCAAGGACAGCCCGAATGTGCCGGTCTTGGTGTCGGTGGCGGTGAACGTGATATCGCCGTCCCCTGTCACGCCTTGTGCCAGGATTTGATTGAATGCCCCCACATTGATCGTGGGAGCGGTCAACGTCACCGCGCCGCCGGCACCCGACTGTGATGCCGTCGAAATCGTGATCCCTGGTCTGTAGAGCTGGACTGTCGGAGCGACCGGATTGGTCGGATCGACAACATGGACGAGGTAAGACGTGCCATTTGCCAGGCCGCCGGAACTGATGCCGGGATCGGCCGAGTAGATCAGTGAAGCCCCCTCCGCCAGAGCCGAAGGACCGGCGATCCAGTTCAGCGCGATCGTGTTGTTTGTCGTATTTTCCGAAACGATCAGAAATGTCTGTCCGTTGGAACCCGTCAATGTCCCCGAAGTGCCCAGCACAGGATCATTGGCAATCGAAATATCCTGACCGGTTAGCGTCAACGGCTCCCCACCCGTGGTGAGATTTCCGATGACACTCACCTTTCCGCTACTGGTGTTCGAATACGTCCCTCCCCCCTGATCCATGCCGCTGAGATACAGCGTGCCCCCAATATCCGCCGAGATTGTGGAATCTTTGGTGACTGTCACCCCAGCAGTCACGTATTGGGAGTTGTCCGTGCCGTAGAGAAGGGTACCGTTGACAACTTTCAGATACAGATTGTCACTCGATCCACCGCTGAAGCTGGCGGATCCTCCGCTGGCGGTCAACGTGATCGTCGGCAGGATGCGTAATTCGAGTCGCTCGACGGCTGCGATGCGCGGGAGGCGGGGATGTCGCGACCGCTTCCTCTCGCTCAATTGCCTCCGCCGAACCTCCCAACGAAGCCA
Source organism: Planctomycetota bacterium (assembly GCA_026692825.1). GTDB lineage: Bacteria > Planctomycetota > Planctomycetia > Planctomycetales > Planctomycetaceae > UBA10511. The sequence goes on from JAPLOC010000252.1 coordinate 2,941, forward strand.
CGCCACCTGCAGTTGGATGCGAAACGCGCTGATCACCCACTCACGCCAGGAAAGTCGTCGCATCGGAACCTCGACTGTTTTCGCTGGCCGGGTGAAATCGGTTGTGCGATCCTTCGTTCCTTAGGAATCAATCGAAGAGGAATAGACAACCAAACCTGGCCTCAATTTGTATACCGGTGTGGGAAGCGACTGGTCAAGCGGGTACGATTCGGATGAACCCATGGCATGAATCCCGCGAAAGCTGCTGTTTGATCCGACCGAGGTGGGGGCCTAACACTGCATCAACCGCTGCATCCGTCGGGCGCGTTTGACGGGGGACGTTTCCGCCGAAATAGACCATCACGTGGTGCCAGGCGCTCGGACGTCGAACAAGGGCTACCTCGAGATGTCGTTCGCGGCGTACCTGGAGTTGCTCGAATGGAGCAGTCGGCAATGGCGCGCGGACAAGCGCGGAGCGATTCCCAGCAATCTGCCGCCGGTCTTCGAACGCTTGGGAATTCCAGATTCGGGGTGGATGGAATTGCTGCGGGGCTTTCGACGGCCGGTTCTGCCGGGTGGCAGGTCGCCCGAGTCGATGACGCAAGAGGAGGCAAAGCGGGGCCGCCGATATTTGCACGGGATGCCAACCAGTCGCACCGCATACGGCGGGCAGTCGTCGGGAAGTTAGACGGACAAGACTGAAACACGACAGCGGGCAGGACTTCGGCGAATTTCAAGGACTGGCGCGCAGGCCGAGAATCCCTGCACTAAGAGTGAGTTTCCGCACCGCAGCTTTTGTCATGGGCAATAAAACTCTGGCGATGAAAGGGCACGTCAGCGGCATCGGCGTCATTCGTTGGGGCGTAGCCAGGTAGCGGGTTGGTTCGCCTGAGCAAACAGCAGGACAGGACGAGCGATACCGATTCCAGGACGGCCGGC
>JAPLOC010000253.1 GCA_026692825.1 Planctomycetota bacterium
AAATCGCCCCGATAATCGCCACGGGAATCGCGATTAAGAGCGGGCAGGGGGTCGCGACGACCAGCACAGCCAGAAATCGCTGGGGACTTCCCGAGGCGACCCACGCGACCAGCGCGAGCAGCACCGCGAGCGGCGTGTACCACGCCCCCAGTTGGTCGGCGAGTCGGCGGAGACGCGGGCGACTTTGTTCGGAATCGCGCATCACCTGCATGATCCGCGCATAGCGCGAATCGACCGGAAGCCGATCGGCGCGAATCGCCAGAGAGGTTTCACCGTTGACCGCGCCCGACATCACGGTCGTTCCCGGCGCTTTGGAGATTTTGTAGGGTTCACCAGTCAGATACGACTCATCCATCACACCGTGCCCGTCGACCACTGTGCCGTCGACGGGACAGGTCTCGTGCGGAAAAACCTGCAACAAGTCTCCGACGGCGACCTCGGCGAGTGAAATATCGACCAGCGAGCCATTCTGTTTGCGATGGGCGACGTTGGGCATTCGCTTGGCCAGCGCGTTCAAAACCGATCGGGCGCTGCGGACGGCGTAGGCTTCCAGAGTCTGTCCGCCGGACAGCATCAAAACGACCATCGCCCCGGCCAGGTATTCCCCCAGGCAGACGGCCGCGACAATCGAAATCGCTGCGAGCAGGTCTGAACCAAACTGCGCGTGTAGCGCCTTCCAAGCGAGTTCGAGAACGAGCGGCGTCCCCCCCAGCGTCAGGACAACCAGCAGTGGAATGTCAGCGCGCGAGACTCCCCACCCGACCGTGACCGGCTCCAACGCGAACCGGAGGATCAGGTGGGCAACGATCCCCAACGCCGCCAGCACCGCGATGGCCGCGTACATCAACGAACTGGTGGATTCGTCGGAAGGGGCAGGCGCAGCAAGGGGAAGAGACGAGGCGGTTTTTGAATCTGGCATAAATTGCAGTGTGTGAAAGATTGGGTGACGTCTGCATTGTAACGGAAACGATCCTGTCTATACCGCGACCGGGGAAAAATTGGACAATTGATTGATCGACCCCTTGCTGGCTCGCCTGGCAGGTCAAGGAGATCGATGGTCAACACGACACGCCTCGATCGCGACTCGAATGGCAGAGACACGAGCCAACGCCATCGACACGTACCTGAGCGAAGCCTTTGCTTTCCAACGCGCGCTCGGCTATCGTGGATTTCCCGGAACAGACGCAGTTGGTCTCATGAAAACCGCCCCCTCCTTTCCCGTCAGCGTGCTGCTCGCACTGGGCGTGTTCGCGCTGGATCTGGGGATGCGCGAGTTGCCGTCGGCCGAGACCGTGTTGTACCTGTGGCCGGTCTGGGTGGCGGCGCGAACCGGGGACTTGCGGTGGACACTGGTGATCGCCCTCAGTGTTTCGTCCATGGCGGTGATTGGCGAGCTTTCGGAACGAGATCCGATGGTCGGTGGGCTGGACCAGATTTTCAGCGTGCGGGGTTTTGTGCTGTTTTCCATCTGGGGAACTGTGCTGACCGTCCTGCCCCTGATTCAGGCGAAACGGCAACTGCTTCAGTCGCAGGCGAATCTACTCGCCGAGGCCGACGTGCAGCGGATGGAACTGGTTCAGGTGCGGCAGGAAAAGACGGAGCTGGAAACGGAAGCGGAGCGCGCGCTGCGCGATTCGGAGGCGCTGTATCACTCACTGGTTGACCATTTGCCGCTGTCGGTATTGCGGAAGGATCGGGAGTTCCGTTATTCGTTCGTGAACCGCCGCTTTCTGGAATTCGCCGGTGCCGATCTGGGAGATGTTCTCGGGAAAACCGATTTTGATTTGTTCCCGAAGGAGATGGCAGAAAAATACCGGGCGGGGGATGAACGGGTCTTGAGCAGCGGACTGTTGTTCAACGACGTCGAAACGTACCAGCGGTCCGATGGAGAGCAGCGTTGGATCGAGGTGCTGAAGAGTCCAGTGTACGACGCGCAGCACCACGTGACCGGGATGCAGATTGTCGTCTCCGACGTCACCGACCGAAAGCGGGCCGAGCTGGCGCTGGCGAATTCCAAAGTGGAACTGGAATCCCGCAACCGCGAACTCCAGCAGTCGCAATCGGAATTGCAGCGACAGACTGATGTGCTGGAATCGATTCTCCGCAACATTGCCGACGGTGTCGTGGTCGCGAATGAACATGGAGAGTTCCTGCGGTGGAACCCGGCGGCCGAGCGGATTATCGGAATTGGTGCCACCGAGACACGGACGAACGAGTGGGCGGCGGTGTACGGTCTGTTTCTGCCCGACGGAAAAACCCCGCATCCACCGGAACAGCTTCCCTTGGCCCGGGCGATTCGGGGGGAGCAAGTCGAGAACGGTGAGTTGTTTGTTCGAAATGCCCATCGTCCGGAAGGGGCGCTGATCAGCGTCAACGGGATGCCGTTGCGGTACGACGACGGCCGAATCCGGGGCGGTGTGGTCGTCTTTCGCGACGTGACCGAATTAAAACGGGCGGAAGCCGAGATTCGCGCCA
>JAPLOC010000254.1 GCA_026692825.1 Planctomycetota bacterium
GCCCTCGCGCGTCGTCGGGATCCGCTCCATGGCCTGTTACCTCCACGCGTGAACGAGTCACCTCGGCCTGCGGGTGACGCGTTCGTACTGGTCACGAAATAAAACGACTGGCGGAGTGAATGCGGGGCGATCCTTCAAGAGACGCTCTCTCAACGGTTCACCGACCGATCCTCCCGCCAGCCACACAGACAGCATTATGCCCGGCACACCGCCCCAGTGAAAGGCTGCCTCGGAAAGTGGCGGGGATCGGCGGGAAAATCCAGGGGGAGCCATGACCAATTCCGGACGAAGGCGAGGAGAGTGTGTTTGGTTGTTTAGTTATGGCCCGGTAAGAACTTCGACATGGGGTGCAGCGGAACCGACAACAAGTGTCCGTAGCGTGGAATTCGTTCCAGGCGATTCCTCTCAAGCGATGTCCATACCAGCGATCAAGCCGTTGGGCAGAAGCTGGGGGGGGGCTCTGTCCCCCCAGCGTCGGCGCGACAGCGTCGCATTTGTCGCGAGAGATTCCCTACCAATTCCGGTAACAGGGCTTCTGTCTTGGTTGCTGCCCCGCTTCGCGGGGCCGCGCTGGGACACACTCCGCGCGTTCCGCATTAAGACATTTTGATGGAACCGCGCCCGTGAGGACGCGGTATCAAGCTCCAGCTTCCTCACGGGCGCGGCTCTGCGTAATCCAATGGTCGTGCGTGGTTTTCGTCACAGGGGAGCGAGTTTCTCTTGCCCCCAATCCCCCGAAAGGCTAAACGACAGGTTGGATCCTCCCACACCCCGCACGGAACGAGCGTACAAGGGGCAAACCCCTGCCGACTCGCGTTCCGCGAGTTTCCCTCGTTTTCGCCCAACATCCCTCCCCACGCAGGCCCCATGTCGCTGATCCTTCAGGAGATCCGGAAGAGTTACCGCGAACCCGGCGGGACGGTTCTTCCCATCCTCAACATCCGTCGGTTTGAACTGGCGTCGGGTGAACAAATGGCGCTTCTGGGGCCGTCGGGTGGGGGGAAGACCACACTCCTCAACGTGATCGCCGGCATCACCACCCCCGATTCGGGTTCCGTGGTGATCGACGGCGTCGACATCGCCAAACTCCACGAAGTGGGACGTGACCGCTTCCGCTCCAAGAAAATTGGGTTTGTCTTTCAGACGTTCAACCTCCTCGCGGCGTTCACCGCGTTGGAGAACGTACTGGTCGGCATGAGCTTCGCCGGCTTGGGAGGGAACAAAAAACGGGCCGAAGAGTTGCTGAAGCATGTCGGCCTAGGGCACCGCCTGCATCATCGCCCGGCCCAGATGTCGGTGGGGGAACAACAACGGGTCGCGGTCGCCCGGGCGCTGGCGAATCAACCGAGCCTGGTACTCGCCGACGAACCGACGGCCAACGTCGATCCCGCGAATCAACAAACTATTCTCGATCTCATCCGCGCGAATTGCCGTGAGCGGGGGGTGTCGCTGCTCGTTGTGACGCACTCGCTGGAGGCGGCGGGACAATTCGACCGCGTCGACAAACTGAGCGAATTCAACCACCCGAGGGCCGCCTGATGAACCTGTTTACAATCGCCTGGAAGAGCATCAAACAGCGGGCACTCGCATCCTCATTGACCGCGTTGTCGGTCGCGCTGGGGGTGGCGTTGATGGTGATGGTGATGGTGATCAACGGCACCGTCACGCGAATGTTCAGCCAGAGCGCGACTGGATATCACCTGGTCGTGGGGGCGAAGGGGAGCCCGATGCAGCTTGTGCTGAACACGATCTACTTCATGGACAAACCGATCGAAAACCTGCCGTACAAGTACTACGAAGAACTCAAGAAAAACTCGGCGGTGCTGCATGCGATTCCCTTCAATCTGGGGGACACCACGCAGGACGGGCGGTTTCGCATCGTGGGGACAATTCCCGAATACTTTGAAGTCGAGTACATCCCCGGCAAGCACTTTGAGTTTCGCGACGGAAAAGCCCTTTCGGACGGATTCGAAGCGGTGATTGGGGCGCGCGTCGCCCGGGCGTATGGCTGGAAGATCGGGAGTGAGTTCCCCATCGCCCACGGAGGCAATCTGGACGACATCCACGCCGAGAAGTTCAAGGTGGTTGGAATTCTCGCCCCCACGGGGACACCCAATGACCGGGCGGTCTTCATTCACTTTGACGGCTTCTATTCGATCGCGGGTCATGAAAAGCCTCTCGATGAGGCGCGGGCTCAGGACGCGGCCCGTAATTCTGGGGAGGCCCCCATCATTCTGCCCAATCCCAAGCCGATCGAAGGCGGAGGGGTAGGAACAGTTCGGGCCGCGACCGATGTGCCCAAAGAGGCCGCCCCCAAGCCAGCCGCCGCCCCTAAAAAAATCGCCAGCGAGCAAAAGGAAGTGACCGCGATCCTCCTCCAGATGAAGTCGGACACGCTGGCGTATTTGTACGCCCCGCGGATCAACAAAGCTCCCGTCGCGCAGGCGGCGAATCCGATCGCTCAGATCGACCGACTTCTGCGCGATCTCGTCGGCAGCGTACGCACCATGCTTTTTGTGCTAACGGTACTGATTATCATCGTTTCGGGGATCAGCATTTTCGTCAGCATTTACAACTCAATGGCCGACCGCCGGCGGGAGATCGCCATCATGCGAGCCCTTGGTGCCCGGCGAAACACTGTTTTCTCGATCATCGTCGCCGAGGCAGTACTGCTGTGCATGATCGGCTGGCTGGTGGGGACACTATTGGGGCACGCGCTGGTGTTCGTCGCCGCCCCGATTGTGGAAGCCCGCAGTGACGTTCTGATCGATCCGTGGAGTTTCGAAGCGGGAGAAATCTGGTACATTCTCCCAGGCATCCTGCTCCTCTCGATCGTCGTCGGTCTGATTCCCGGATTCACAGCCTATCGGGTCGATGTGGCGCGGGGTCTTCAGGAATAGAGTTCCCGTTCGAAGTCCCGCACGCCGTCGGTACGAAATGCTATCGACGGTGCCGGGTGGCCGTGTAGAATAGGTGGAACCTCGGGAAGCCTGCGCGATGCCAACGGTGGTCGTGACTCCGCGGACTCCTGGGGGGGAGGCTTTGCGATGAGTTCCCCCAGTCTGGCTACAGAAGTTTATTACCCGGAATCGGACGGGCAACCGATGGCAGAGAGTGACTGTCACCGTATTTGGATGACGCGGATTATTGACATCTTGATGCAGCGATACCGGGGCGAGCCGGTCTATGTGTCGGGCAATATGCTGATGTACTACGTCGAAGGAGATTCCAAGAAGAGTGTCGCTCCGGACGCGTTCGTTGTGAAAGACACCACGACGCAGTGGCGAAACATTTACAAGGTGTGGGCCGAAGGGAAGCCGCCGCAAGTGGTGTTTGAAACCACGTCGGACACGACCCGCGACAACGACTTGAAAATCAAGCCGGCGATCTACCGGTCGATGGGAGTTGCGGAGTACTTTCTGTACGACCCGACCGCCGACTACCTCGATCCACCATTGCAGGGGTTTCGCCTGACTCCGACTGGGTATGTCTCCCTGGAGCCGAATGCGGCGGGCCGGCTTGAGAGTGAGCAACTCGATTTGTGGCTGGAACTCGACGCTGGAGAGCTGGTGTTCCGGGACCGGCGCACGGGAAAGATCTTCGAGACCGCTGCACAGGCTGCGGACCGGGTGGAGGATCAGCAACGCCGAGGGAAAATACGAGAGCCGGCCGCCAAGGAGTTCGAACGGGCAGAGAAAGAGCGGGAACGGGAAGCGAAGGAGATCGCATGTGCCGCGCAGGAAATCGAGCGTCGTACGAACGCCGCTTTGGCGGAGCGCGTGAGAATTCTTGAGGAGCAACTGATTCGATTGGGCGCGTCCCCCGACCGGCCGTCGCTCCCACCCGCGACCTGAGTTCGATTCCCAATCAAAAACTGGATATCTGGCACGACACTTGCGTACTCTTCCCCATCGGAATGTTGCGGTGGGTCCGATTTGGCAGTCTCCCTGAGTCCAATTGGATTTTTCCCAACATTGAAACTACTACCGGCGTAGTAGTTCTGTCTGGTTGAGTACCACAAGGCTATTTTTGGCAGCCTTTTCCCAGTTTTTGAGGAGTTGATGAATCATGAATCCAGTCAAACGGAGTGGCCCCTGGCTGTTCGGTGCGGTCGGCATGGTTTGCCTGACCATTTCGGCGGTTTCGTGGGCTCAGCGTGGGGCGTCTGGTCCCGCGCCGATCGATCCCCAGGCGCTCGCCGCCGCCAATAGTCTGTCTCACGCGTTTCGCGCCGCCTCGCAGAACGCGCTGCCTGCGATTGTCTCCATCGAAACTCGCGGCAAAGCGGTTTTGGCCAAAGGGGGGGAGGTTCCTGGCGACACGTTGAAGGGAACCCCGTTTGAAGAATTGTTCAAACAGGATCCCCGGATGCGTGATTTTTTCAATGGTCGGGGGAATCGGGCCCCCGCCCCCCGTTCCCAGGGAATGGGTTCGGGTTTCATCGTGGATGCGACGGGGATCATTCTGACGGCGAACCATGTCGTCGCAGATGCTGAAACCGTCAAGGTTCGGCTGGCGGATGGTCGCGAATACGTCGCGACCGACGTGAAGACCGACCCGAAAACCGACTTGGCGATCGTGCGGATTCAACCCGAAGGCTTACTTCCCACCATTCCGCTGGGGAACAGTGATGAGATCGAGGTCGGGGACTGGGTTCTGGCGATTGGCAGCCCGTTTGGCCTCGACGCGACGGTGACAGCGGGAATTATCAGCGCCAAGGGACGCGGACCTGAGATTACCGAACGGGAGGATTTCCTGCAGACCGACGCGGCGATCAATCCGGGTAACAGCGGTGGCCCGCTGGTCAACCTGAAGGGAGAGGTCGTTGGGATCAACACCGCGATTTCGTCTCGCAGCGGTGGTAACGACGGCGTCGGTTTCACGGTTCCGGCGAACCTGGTGCGGTGGGTCAGCGATCAACTGATCGCCCACGGCGTGGTGAAGCGGGCCTACCTGGGGATCGCCATCCAACAGATTGACGACAAGCTGTCGCGACAATTCCACGTTCCCGTGGGACGGGGTGCCCTGGTGACCGACGTGATGCCCAAGTCCCCTGCGGCTGAGTCAGGCGTGGAATCTGGTGACTTGGTCCTCAAATTCAATGGGAAAGAGGTTCGAGGTACCCGGGACCTGCAGGGGATTGTCGAACGCTGCGAAGCCGACGGAACATATCCCATGCAAGTCATTCGCGACTCCAAGGAAATGATTCTGAACATTCGCCTGAAAGAGATGCCCAAGAACTTCTCACTGAAGCGACTTCCTAATGGCAGTGTTGACGAATCCGAGCCAACGCAGCCGGAGAAGCCCGCCCCTGGTAAGATCTCGGACCTGGGGCTTCAGGTCGACGCTCTGAGCGTCGACGTGGCGAAGCAGCTCGGTTTCCGCGAGCAGACGACTGGCGTCGTCATCACCGGAGTTGACGACGATAGCTTGGCTCAACAGGCGGGACTGCGTGAAGGGATGGTCATCGAACGGGTTGGCCAACAACGCGTCACAACCGCCGATGAATTCGCGCAGGCGGTCAAAGGGGCCGACCTCACCGACGGAGTGTTGCTGCTGGTGCGAACCGCTCGCGGCGGTGGCAGCTTCATCGTCCTGAAAAAGTGACCGAGTGACAATTTGGCAGTCACGGTTTGACTGCCCGTTTCAGCCGCGGCGATTGACACGGGGATTTCCCCCATCTCGCCGCGGCTTTGTTTTTCGGCGAACGAATATCGCATGAGTGAGGTGATAAGAATTCAGACTTGGCTCGTGAGTTGGCACTGACGAACCCTAAGAACCTTCATCAACACAGGATCTTACTGCGAAATCTTCTCCTCCAGTTCCCGCACCTGCTGCTGAACCGGCTCACGGAACCGCTGTGCCCAGTTGGTCTTCTTTAGAATCTGAAGCGACTCCTTCGCTCCCTCCCGATCGTTCGCCGAGATCTGGTTGCGAATCACGCCGAACAGTCCGTTGGGATCCATCGGGCGGAGTCGCAAAACCTCCCGCCACTCCGTCAGGGCGTCCTGAAAGCGGTTCTGCCCCTCACGGATCTGCGCCAGGTTCTGGTGTCCCTCGGCGTCGTTGGGTAACAGGTCCAAGACACTGGTGCGGGCCCTCTCGGCGGCCGCCGCGTCTCCCAGCCGGTCGTACCGCGATCCCAGGTCGGCATACACTCCGTAGTTGCGACGCGATGACTGAGCCGACTGCAACAGGCGGTCAATCGCACCCCGGGGATCCTCCAGCCGATCCAGACACGTGACCAGCAATCGCTGCACATCGGCATCATAGGGACGCAACTCCCAGGCGATCAGCAGTTGTTCCTTCGCTGCCGCTGGCTGGTTCTTGTCGAGCAGCACTTCACCCAGCGCCTTGCGCACGGCGGGACGATCGGTCTTCGACTCGGCTGTCTCGCGATTGAGGTCGGCGGCGTACTTCACCAGATCGGGAGACGAGGTCAGTACTTGTTTCAGGACACTCAATGCGGTTCCGTGCTGTCGCGCGTCGGGTCCCCAAGCCACCAGGCCGCTCGTGGCGTCGTCAACAGCTTTGGCGGTCTCACCCAAACCGGCATACGCCAAAGCACGATCGGTGTAGTAGGTGCCCAAGCTGCCATCCTGGGCACCCCGGTCGATCCGCGATTCCTCTCGCATCGCAATCGCCTCAGTCAGCAGTCGGACCGCGTCTGCGTAGCGCGTCGTTTGCAACGCGCTCTGCCCAAGACGAAGTGCGACTCCTTCTCCCCAGGTCTTGCGACTTCGAAAACGGGTCTCGGCGGCGGCCAAAACCCGCGCCACATCGTTGGGACGTTGAGTCTGGAAGTACGCATACGCCAAGCTGACCGTGTACTCGACATGGTCGGGATTCTGCTCGATCAACTGTTCCAGCAGCGCGACCGATTCGCCGAACCGCTGTTTCGCCTGCAGGTATTGCACCAGCAGCGATCGACCGTTCTCTCCCAGCACCTTTTTCCCATGCGCGTCGAACAGCATGGCGATTGCCCGGTCTTCGAGTCCCAGGCCACTCCACAGGTAGCGGGCGATATGTTCGACCACTTCCGTCTGCGCTCCTCGTTTTGCGTAGACTTCGTCGGCCACCTTCGCGAACACCTCTGTTTTTTCCTTCCAGAATCGTCCGGAGTCAGCGTCTCGTGCGTAGCCGATCCGGTAGTTCCCACGAAGTGTCGTCAGGTCTTTGCGAAGCTCGGCGACAAACAGCGCCTCCAGTCGGGGCGAAAGATCTCCCACGTCTCCCAGCTCCCGCCGCCATTCCGTCAGATACGAGCCGTAATTCGACCAAATGTCGCTGTTGTAGGTGAACCGGAACCAACGCGGCGACTGTTCCGTTCGGTCCATCAGGAACGCCAGCGCCTCCCGGGGACCATTCACCGCATGCAGTGTCGACGCGACTTGCACAACAATGCTGGTGTAGTTGCTCGTCTGCGTTTTGAGAAGTTCCGGAACGATCTTGGTGGCATAACCCCGGCAGTCGGCCTGGACCGTCGCGTATTTGCGGTCCGCCGCGACACGATACAGGGAACACAGCGTCGAGTTGAGGTTGTACCGCTGGCTCTGATCGCCGGTCGTCTCAAGTCGCGTGATCAGCCGGCCTCGCATCGCCTGATAGAGTTCCTGTCCCTTGCCAAGTGACACCGGACTATCCGTAGTCAACGCCCCCAGCCACACTTCATACAGTCGATCGGTGAAGAAGATCTCCTGCTGGCCGTGAACCGGGTGCTTCAACTGCGCGTCGAAGAACCGTTCGGCCTCAATGAAGCGCCTCCGGTCACGCAGATACGACGAGTACGTTGAGACGGCGTTTCTCGCGCTGTACGGGAGAAAGCCTCCCTGCGCCTGTTCGAATTCGCGGAGTCCCGCACTGAGTAACTCGATCGCTTTGTCCTGCCATGGTTCCGCTGCTTGGGACCACAACACCCTCGCGTATTGCTCGGCGATATGCAGGCGATCGTACGACCCGAGACGCTGGGCACCGTGCAATTCGGTCAGCGCCTGAATCTGCACATCGGCCAACCGTTGCGGAGTGATCTTTCCGAGCGATGCCAGAAAGTCGGCCATCAATCGCGGTTCACCCGGCGACCAACCGTCCCGAACTCGCGGTTGCTGATCGGGGTCGAGGTTGATCACCGATTCCGTTCCGTCTTGCACGACCCAGCCCGTCTTGGCGAGCGCCCGTTTGAGAGCGGAGACCGCCCGGTCGATATGTGGTCCCGGCTGGTTCCGCACTTCCGCCGCCCGGCGTTCCACCTGCAATTCCAGCAGGTCGAGCGCCCGCTGATCGACCCGCGTTTTCGCCCGTTTGCGGACGGCGATGATCTGATCCCGCAGTTCGTCGGCGGTCGCTTCGTCGCGAATCTCGTTCAGCGTCGGTTGCATTGCCTGCACGAACGGATACACCTTGCCCGCCGAGTGACCGATCACACTGTCGGCCAAAACCGACAGCAACCGGAAGTCGTGCGTGGCGGCGTAGAACTGCTGCAAGTAACCCAGATAGGTACCCGGGGATCCCGATTTTTCAAACAGAGCGCGGAACAGCAGCAAGACGTCGTCATTCAACTTGCTCGGCAATGCTCCCGAGGTCGCCTGCCAGGGCTGAAGCCGCTGGCCCAACATCTGCCCCATTTGCCATTCTTCGGCCGTCTTGAAGATCTGGATGCGAGCGTGGTCGTATTCGGCCCGACGTCCCGCCGCCTGGTACCAGCCCGAGAGTGCCCGGTACGCCGGCGGTGTGAGTTCGTCGGCGGTTTCGGTCGCTTCGAACAGTCCGATCGCTGCCGGCACGTCTCCCAGCTCGGCGAGCAAATATCCCAGCGCGAGCCGCCAGCGTTCGCCATCTTCTTCGAGTACCCAACCCGCGAGCCGCGTTTTCAATTCCAGCGGCCGGTCGAGACCGACCAACAACTGGTACTGCAGGTTCTTCCACAGCGGATTGGCTGGCTCGGCGGTTTGTGCTGTCGCGATGAACTTCAGCAGTTCGTCGGCCCATTTCGGGTCGGCCTTCGGTCGGCAGGCGAGGTGCGACAGAATCAGCAGGGTTCGCAGCCGGGCGGTGCGGGTAAGCTGTCGACGCTGCGCGGCCTCTTGAGCGTCGGCTTGTGCACGAGCTTCCTCGGCGGCCGTCGGTGCGGGGCGGGCGGGGTCCGGTTCAGGTTGCGATTCGGGTTGCGGTTCTTGCTTCACAACCGGCATCTGGTCGAGCAGCGCGAGAGCCCGTCCGCCACAGTCGGCGAGGTCCGCTCCCACCTGCACATCAAGATGCAGAATCTCCAGGTTGATCCACAGTTGCAAATCGGCCGGTCGCCTGGGCAACTCAACCTGCAATCGGTGTGCGAAGCCGGTTTGTGCCTCTCTGCGAATCCGCTGGCGTTCGTCCGCCTGCTGTTTCCGGGGGAGCGTCCCCAGATTCTCGACCGCCGCCAACCCGATCGCCTCGCGACGGGAGACCATCGCGTCGGTCAGGCTGTGCAACCGCTCAATCTGCTGACGCAACCGCTCGGCAGGAGGTGACGCGGCGACGGTCTGGTCGAGCAGCGAGAACAGTTCGTTCTCGGTCTCGGGGGTCCAGGCAAGCGACAGCAGGTGATCGTAAAGCGACTGAGCGAAGCTCTGGCGGAACGGGGGAGGCCCCTCGGCGAGTTGCCGTCGCAGGAACGGGAGAACTCCCTCGGTGTCGGCGTAATTCAACACGCGGAGAACGCTGTTGGCCCAGGTGAGGTTTTGCGAATCGTTCCGGTTCGCCCGAATCGCCGACTCACATTCCTCTTTCCACCGAGTGAGCAACACATCGCGAATCTTCAGCAGACGTTCCTTGGGGAGGTTGCTGGTGTTGGTGAGCGACCACTCCAGGTATTTGCCGACCCAGCCGATCTCCATGGTCGCGACGTTTGTGGCCAGCGTATCGAAGAGTTGCAGTCGCACACGTTGCGACTGGGGCGTCTGGTTGAACAGATGGTTCCCCAGAACCTGGTCGGCAAGGTCCGGATTTCCTTTGTTCGAGGCGATCGCCAGCACGAACTCGGCGAGAGGCTCGTGCCACTGTTCGTCGCACAGGTTGTTCGAGAGATAGTGCCGCTGTCCAAAGCAGTAGTAGATCGCCGCCTGACCTCGGTAGTAGTGTACCGGGTTCGCCAGGGGAGCGACGGCGGAGGCCTCTTTGAGCCACTGCCGAACGAGGGCATCGGACTCTTCTTCGCGGTCGGTCTGCACCAGCGCACCCAGGAATTGCAACCACGGATTCATCGATTGTGGCTTCAAGTCGGTCACCCGTTTCAGTTGCACGACCAGTTCCGGGAATTTCCCCTGTGAATGCAGAAAGTCGGACTGCGCTTCGAGGAAGGACTGCCGTTCTTGATCGTTCCATTCTCCCTTGGGATCCTGGAGTCGTTCCTCCAGCTAAGCGAACGCGGCTTCGTAGTCTCCCGCATTGAACAGCATCTGAGCGAAGTGCCGCTGCTGGTAAGAGTCGCGGGGGTTGTCCTGCGCGGTCTGGCGTGCCAAAGTGAGCGCCTCGTCCAGTCTCCCGACTTGTTGGAACAGATTGATCCGATGTTGCCGAAGCATCACTTTGGCACCGGAATAGTCGGGTGCC
>JAPLOC010000255.1 GCA_026692825.1 Planctomycetota bacterium
CGGCTTGGCATCCTTGGCCGCCAGTTCCTCAGCGAGCCGCCGCGATTCGTCGGCCTTCTTTTGGGCGACCCGACGTTCGCGATCCTTTTTCTTCTTTTCCTGCTTGTTGTGAGCCAACGTGATGCTTCCCGAAGAGTCGCCGGCTACGTTCGGAAACTTCCGATCTCGCCGACAGTTCATACCGCCATCTCCGGCGGCGCACATCGCGCCGCAGAATGGCGGTCAACCGGTACGATATCGGGTTGTCTTGTTCGGCGTCCAGCGAGTGGCTTGGGACCGCAGATCGCGTGACTATTGAATCTGTGAAAGGAAGTCGGTGAAATGAGAAGCGATCCCTCGACACGACTTCCGTCCCCACGTCGACTTTGGCGTTTTCCTGAAAGGAAAACCGATGCCCTCTCCGCAAGACACCGGCAAGCAAAGCCCGGCGGTGGTCTGGCTGGCGACAAGCGTCACGCTGGTCGCCGGGGTCGCTTCGTGCGCATTGATCGCGGTCGCGATGAACGCCGACCTGCTTTCGATGCTGCGGACGGGAGGTCCCATCGTGTTCGCGGCGGCCGTTCTCTGGTGGCTATTGCGAGAGCGCAAGCCTAAAAACCAGCAGGCCGACCGCTGGGGCTGGTTGAAACGCCAACCGAAGCGAAAGACGCAGCTCACATTCACCCGCGCACGCGCAGCGGCGGCCAGTTCACCCCCCACCGCCGGCCCTCCGAGTGTCGAATCGATTCGGGAACTGAAAGAGGGGGGGAACACCTGGGTGCCTTCGGAGACCCGCCGTCGGACATAATGCGGGCAAACAAGTTCCGACATGCTGTCGCCGTTGTGCGGAACACTGACCCGAGTTGCGGTTACGTTTTTTCAACGATCGCCTGACCCCTACTGGCACGGGTTGCGCGCATCTTCTATGCTGCGGCGAATTCACGACGAATCGCTCCCCGCATTCCACGGCACGACTCATGCCCCTTCAGCTCGGAACGGCGAAAGCCTCTCCCGGGAAACTTGTCTACGGTACCTGGGATCTGGTCGAGCATCCGACCGGCGGATTTGATCGGTTGCCGATCGTTCTGGCCCAGGGAAATGCCAAAGGTCCCACCTTCTGGTTGACCGCCGGCATTCATGGCAACGAACACGCCGGCCTGCAGGCGCTGCACCTGCTGATTACCAAGGAGCTGGTCCGCAAGTTGCAAGGGACCATCGTCTGCATACCGGCACTCAATCCGGCTGGCTTGCGGACTCTGCGGCGGGAGGCGTATTACCACCCGGGCGACCCAAATCGATTGTTTCCCGATGACAAACCGCGCAATCTGAGCGACCCCGACGTCGACCCTCCGTCGGTTCTCGAACAGGCATATGGCCGGCTGTTCGGGCAGATGAAAGAGTCGGCGAACTACTGGATCGACCTCCACAACACCTGGACCGGCCCGGTCTCGATGATCTATCGCGACCGCGTGTATTTCCGCGACGATGGAACGCCGGCTCAGGTGAAGGCCGCCAAGGCGGAAGCCGAGAAGCTCGACAGGCAGTTGGGCGAGATGTGCGAGGCGTACGGGCACAGCGTCCTCAACGAAATGGGGTGTTCGGCCTATTTCGATGACAAACTGAATCGTTCGACGACAGGAGCCGCCGTCAGTGTCGCCCGCATTCCGGCGATCACGATGGAGCTGGGGACCGGGCACATGCCCGACCCCAACATCGTCAAGGCGTGCGTCACCGGATTGACCAACGTCCTCAAGTGGGCGGGGATGCTGGAGGGGGAGTACGAGCCGATCACGGGAATCAAAGTGGTGAAACCCGGCTATCCCTGTCGGCGACGCGGGACGCCGCGTGTCAGCGTTCCGTGCATTGTCCGCCATCTGGTCGAACCGGGGGATCTGGTGAAAAAAGGGGATCCGATCGCCGAGGTGCGGGATATCTGGGGTCGACCGATCGCGGAGAAGATTCTGGTCAGCGATTCCGATGGCTGGATCATGGGACGAACGCATGGCATCGTCCACTACCCGGGGACCGAGGTGACAGGGATGGGGGTTCCCGACGACCTGCCGACGGTGATGCCTTATCCGAAGGGGCATTTTCGGCGGTAGGTTTCAAATGGTGGGGTCGACGTCCGTTTCCGCTACGTTTGGAACTCTCTCAAACAGTGGTTACGATTGACGGTGAGGGAGCCTATCATGCCGCTTCGTGACCACTTTCGACCACCGGTCGAGTCGAAACATTCCTGGGATTCGCTACATGGGGGGTGGCCCATGATCATCGTCCAGAAGCTGTTTCCAAATTTGCCCGATGGATTCGTCGCAGTTCCCAACGTTCATCTGGGGGCGGCGTTCGAAATCGACGTGTCGACCTATGAAACCGAGCTGCCGGGAGACGTCACGGGAGCTGGCGAATTGAGTGGAATCAGCGGTACGGCGACCTACGCGCCGCCGCTCCCCACGTTGACACTCGAAACCGATCTGCCCGAGCAGGACGAGTACGAAGTCCACGTCTACGACGAACGGCACGGTCGGCGGCTAGTCGCGGCGGTTGAATTGATCAGTCCGTCAAACAAGGATCGGCCCGAGAGTCGACGAGCGTTTGTCGCCAAGGTCGCGGCGCTGTTGCAGCGTAACGTCTGCGTCTCGCTGGTCGACATTGTCACGGTTCGCCAGTTCAATCTCTACGCGGATCTCCTGGAGTTTTTCGGGGGGAGTGATCCCGCGGTCGAACGGGAGCCGTCCGATTTGTACGCCGTCACCATTCGTAACCGCATGCAGCTTGGAACCCCGCTCCCCACATTGCCCCTGTGGCTGGACATCGATTTGTGTGTCTCTTTGGAACTGGAAGCGAGTTACGAAGAGTCGTGTCGATACCTGCGGATCGCGTAAAACCAGATTGGAAGCTCATCATGCAAAAAACCGTGGACTATCCCAGCGATCAGTCGCAGGAACAGACTGTCTCGGCCGCCGACCTGCGCCAACTGCTGGTCAAGATTTACGTGAAGGCGGGAATGTTTCAGGCCGAGGCCGAAATGGCCGCCGATCGGCAGGTGGAAGCCGACCTGCGGGGGATCCAGTCGCACGGCAGCCGGGCGACACCGCGCTATGTTCGGGCGATCGACGTTGGCGACGTCGATCCGCGTGGCCAGGCACTCACGCTGGTGAAAACGGTGGCAATGGCGGTGCTGGATGGGGGAAGAAACCTGGGGCATGTCACCGCATCGCGCGCGATGAGGATGGCGATTGACATGGCGCGCGAGGTTGGCACGGGCACGGTTGGCGTGAAGAACAGCCACCACCTGGGGGCGGCATCGGTCTACGCCCTGATGGCCGCCCGGGAAGGGATGATTGGCTATTGCACAACCAGTACGGGGCGGGCGTCGGTCGCCGCCTATGGCAGCCCGCTTCCCGCCGTCGCGAACAACGCGTTCGCCTGGGCGGCCCCTTCCCGTACGGGGGCTCCGTTCTGCCTCGATATGGCGTGCGCCGCGGCCTCCTGGGGCAAAATCGATGCGCTCAAAATGTATGGACAGCCGCTTCCCGAACATTGGGCGCTCAACGCCCAGGGGGAACAAACGACAAATCCAGCGGAAGCCAAGATTCTGCTGCCGGCGGCTGGCGCGCGGGGATTCGGCCTGGCGTACCAGTGTTCGATTCTGGCGGGGCCGCTGGTCGGGGGAAAGATGCCGCTGCATAAAACAAAGCATCCGGAAGCCGAGGATACCGAGCATTTCTTCTACTGTCTGGATGTCGCCCGGTTTGGTGATCTCGACCGCTTCTATAATGAACTTGATCGCACCGCCGACGAGATCCGGGCGCTCTCTCCGGAAGCCAGCGTGTCACGCGTGATCCTGCCGGGTGACATGGAGTTTGAGCGCGCCGCCCAATGGGAACGAGACGGCATTCCGCTGCATCGCGATCACCTGAACGAACTCGCCGCCGTCGCGGCGAAATTCAAGATTCCCGTGCCATGGAAGGCCGAGTAATCGCGGACCCCGCGAGACTCGATTTCGACTCCCCCGATGACTGAACCCGTCAATCCCGCCGACAAGGTCCGCACTTTCCCCACGTCGCCGGGGGTGTACCTGATGAAAGATGCCGCCGGACGGGTGATTTACGTCGGCAAAGCGGTCAATCTGCGCAGTCGGGCGTCAAGCTATTTCACCAAAGCAGCCGCGATCGATCGACGAACCGCCGACCTCGTCCCCGCGATCCGCGATATCGACTTCATCGAGACCGACAGCGAGGTCGACGCGCTCCTCATGGAGGCCCGGCTGGTCAAAGATGTCCAACCACAGTTCAATCAGGATCTCAAAGACGACAAGACGTTTCCTTACCTGGAAATCACGACCCGCGAGGACTTCCCCCGGGTGGAGTTCACGCGGAAACCACAGCCCCGCGGAACGAAGCTGTACGGGCCATTCACCAGCGCGAAGAAACTGCGGGCCACGATTGGCGTGTTGCAGAAGATCTTTCGATTCCGCACGTGTAGTCTTGATATTGTCGACGGCGACGAGCGCTGGAATTGGTTTCGCCCCTGCCTGCTGGCGAGCATCAACCAATGCACCGCTCCCTGCAATCTGCGGATCAGCAAGGAGGATTATCGCAAAGACATCGAGCGGCTGAAGCTGTTTCTCGACGGCAAAAAGGGAACGCTGCTGAAAGAAATGAAGCAGGAAATGGAGCAGGCGGCGACGGAGCTGAAATTCGAAAAGGCGGCACGGATTCGCGATGAACTGAAGGCACTGGAGAATCTGAACCTAAGGGGCAATCTGGATGACCACGTGCAGCCCGAGGTCTTTCCGATCGATCCGAAAAAGGGGATGGCCGGTTTGCAGAAGATCCTGAAACTTGACGATCTTCCCCGACGGATCGAAGGAGTCGACATCGCCCACCTTGGCGGAGGGGAAACCGTCGCCAGTCTGGTGCAGTTTATCGACGGACTGCCGTTCAAACATGGATACAAGCGGTACCGCATTCAGACCGTCGAGGGGGTCGACGACTTCGCTTCGATACGCGAAGTGGTCGCCCGGAGGATTGGCCGACTGTCGCGCGAAGGCGAGTCGTTTCCCGACTTATTGCTGATTGATGGTGGAAAAGGGCAGTTGAATGCGGCCCTGGAGGCGATGCGCACGCTCGGCATCAAACCACCTCCGACCATTTCGCTGGCGAAGCAAGAGGAAGAGATTTACATCCCGGGGGAAGCCGAGCCGAGACGGTTGAGTCGGCACGCCTACGCGCTGCGGCTGTTGCAGTATGTGCGGGACGAAGCGCACCGGTTTGCGCAGCACTACCACCATATGCTGCGGAAGAAGTCGACATTCGACGATGAGTGACATCCCTTGGGCACGGGGCCATGTCCTCACCTTCTCTTCAACTTCCCTTCTACCCAGCAACGGCATCTCAAGTCGCTGAAGGGTCTTCATGTTGGCCGGCGGACGGGCTTCTCTCGATGTTTTGCGGGAGTCCAATGTGCGTCGAGTGCCGCAGCTCGTCCACTGCGGACTGTCTTTCGAAGAAAGACGACTACGCCATTCGGCGCACTCCGGGTTGACGCATCGATTCCAGCGAGCCGACCGTCGCAAAACAAGCTGGCCGTCCCGCCTTCAGTCTCGTCTATAACCTTCCCCTCTGCTGAATTGCCAGCTCGCGGACTTCAACGACCCGGTCCCAAACTTCGCCTACGTGGGTTGCATGCGGAGCGAAACAGGACATTGCGAAGCCGAGTCCCAGCACACAGAAAGCCATCACCGTCGCAGCCGGGCCGGTCAGTTCGAGAGCGACGTGCCGCCAGGTTGAAAACGGGCCGCGGGAAATCGGGCGATAGATCCAGCTCCCTCGACAAGAACTTCGCTGAAAAGAAGGGGAGCGGCCCAGATGTAATACACCAGAATCGAGACGATGGTCACCGCCAGCCCGACGGTCGCCCAGACGGGGAGCAGACGAGGATCGCTGACCTGTTGGGCATTCTGTTCCGAAACGTCACCGACCACGTCGAGTAACTTGCCGAGATCGAGTTGATCACGTTCGTGCGTCCGAGTCTGTTGAAAAACCGAATCCCGTAGCAAGCCGGTCTGACCAAGCTCAAGTTGATGGGCGTATCGACTCAACTGGAAACCCAAGAGCAAAACGAATGCGGAATAACCGCCTGCCAGCGCGACGGGATACCGAACCCACATCCAGGAGATGCCGAGACTCCAGAGACCGGTCGAGATTGCCCAAGCCAAAAGCACGCAAGAACCGATGATGATTCCCGCAGTCAAGCGCGACCAGGCACGCTGACGAAACCAGTCTGTGACGGAGGCGCGGACCGCGAATCGCCGAGTCGATCGCTGGAGGTGTCGGGTGTCAGTGGCAATCATCTGGATTTGACTCGTAGCATCGCATGATCCGAGATCACGAACGACAGGGATCCCGTTTAGGATCAATCTAAGGGTAAACCCAGGAAAGTCCGACCTGTAAAGCCACGCATACCGCACGATCAAATTGACGAATTCGGACGGTCAGGCAACGGCCCGCCGCAGGCCTATTCAAGCCGCAACCATAGGCATCGGCACTCATTGACCGCTTGTAGCACGATCCGCGAGATAGCCGAGAGGTCTGGGTGCTTGCCGTGAGTCGTGGGAGGATGAAGGGACGGCGGGAACAAGGTCCAGCACTCCAAGGTGCAAAGAACGAAAACACCCCGTGACTCTTTCGAATCACGGGGTGTTTCTTGATTGGATCCCGGCGATAACCTACTTTCGCACTGGTAGGCACTATCATCGGCCCTGAAAGCTTAACTGTCGTGTTCGGAATGGGAACGAGTGTTGCCTTTCAGGTATGTTCACCGGGAAGTCACGGGTGCGCCAGTTGTCTTGCGACTGACCGCACTCACCCGTGGGTCTCTTTGACAAACCGCTCTTCTGAGGGAGACGTTTCATCGTATCACAAAGGGCAGCGGTAATTTAAGCATCCGACTCTTCAGGAAAGTCAGTGTGTTGCACGCGAATCATTGTTTGGCCTGATCATAGTTCCACAGAGAGAACAAGATCAAAGTGGCCAAGCATTCGTCCTTTAGTACCGGTCAACTGAAGCGCTTGCACGCCGTACATCGCCGGCCTATCAACCTGGTAGTCTTCCAGGGGACTTCAACGAAACCTTATCTTGGGACTGGCTTCGTGCTTATATGCTTTCAGCACTTATCCTAACCGTACGTAGCTACCCTGCGATGCCTCGAGCGAGACAACAGGAACACCAGAGGTACGTCCCTCCAAATCCTCTCGTACTAAAGAGAAAATCCCTCAAGTTTCGTACGCCCACAGCAGATAGGGACCAACCTGTCTCACGACGGTTTAAACCCAGCTCACGTACCACTTTAATCGGCGAACAGCCGAACCCTTGGGAGCTTCTTCACCCCCAGGATGTGATGAGCCGACATCGAGGTGCCAAACCGCTCCGCCGCTATGGACGCTCGGGAGCGATAAGCCTGTTATCCCCAGAGTACCTTTTATCTG
>JAPLOC010000256.1 GCA_026692825.1 Planctomycetota bacterium
CAGCACTTCATACGGGGCGATCGACAACGGCCAGATCAATCCGTTCTCGTCGTAGCTGGTCTCGCACAGCGCCGCCACGATGCGGTTCACGCCGATTCCGTAACAGCCCATGATCATCGGATGGCGCTGTTCCTTTTCGTCCAAGTATTCCGCTTCCAAGGAGACGCTGTACTTCGTTCCCAGTTTGAAGACGTGTCCGACTTCAATCCCGTGGACCAGATCCAGCGTTCCCGAACAGCGCGGACAGGGGTCCGCCTTGTCGGCCATCCGCAAATCGTGAGTGGTGGCGACCTGGTAGTCGCGACCGATGTTGACCCCGGTTGTATGCGTGTCGGCGGCGTTTCCTCCCGTGACCGCGTCCACGATCTGGGCGACATCGTGGTCGACCAGCACCCGACATTGGATTCCAATCGGGCCGGCGAAACCCACGGGGGCACCCGTGACTTTGGTGATCGTCGCGGGGTCGGCCATTTCGAGCGACTTCACACCGGCGGAGCGGCGGACCTTCGCTTCGTTCGCCTCGTGATCGCCCCGCACCAGAACGGCCAGTGGTTCGCCGTCGGCCAGGTAGATCAATGTCTTGATCATCTGAGTCGCCGGCACCTTCAGCATGCGACTCACCTGTTCGATGCTGGTGGCATTGGGAGTGGCCACCTGAGCGACAGCGGCGGTTCCACTCGAAACCGGATTCAGAATCGGCTTTCGCCCGGTTTCCGCCCGTTCCAGGTTCGCGGCGTAGTTGCATTGGGGGCAATGGACGATACGGTCTTCGCCATTGTTGGCGGGGACCATGAATTCGTGCGACGCGTCACCGCCGATCGGTCCACTCTCGGCCTCGACCGGGAGGTACTTTAACCCCGCACGGGCGAAGATCCGGCAGTAGGCGTGATACATCTGGTCGTAGATCGTATTGAGCTGCTCGAGGCTGCTCCCGAAGCTGTAGGCATCTTTCATGAGGAACTCGCTGGTCCGCAGCACGCCGAACCGCGGGCGTTCCTCATTGCGGAATTTGGTCTGGATCTGATAGACGCAAAGTGGCAGTTGACGGTAGGAGTTGACGTGCCGGCCGATGAGATCGGTGACGACCTCTTCGTGTGTTGGTCCCAGGGCGAGATGGACCTTGCGATCGCCGCGTGTGATTTGGAAATTGATGAGAACATTTCCAAAGGCGGACTTGCGTCCAGTGCGTTCAAACAGATCGATGGGCTGGAGCGCGGGCATAAAAATCTCAACAGCCCCCGCGCGATCCATTTCCTGACGGACGATCGCTTCGGCTTTGCGGACCGCGCGCCAGCCGAGTGGGAGATAGGTGTACGCGCCCGCCATGAGTTGACGGATCAACCCGGCGCGCAGCATCAGTTGATGGCTGGGGATCTCGGCGTCAGAAGGGATTTCCTTCATGGTGGGAATGAACGTCTTCGTCCAGCGCACGGTGGCGACCTCGGGGCTTCGAAACTGATGACAAGTGAACAGAGAAGAGCGAGACGGAAATCGCATTGTAGCAGAGGGCAACGCAGGTGGCAGGT
Organism: Planctomycetota bacterium; assembly: GCA_026692825.1. Taxonomy (GTDB): domain Bacteria; phylum Planctomycetota; class Planctomycetia; order Planctomycetales; family Planctomycetaceae; genus UBA10511. Next base: position 1,527 of record JAPLOC010000256.1, read on the forward strand.
GTGCGAAAAACCCCTGTTTTTCAGGGAGAAAATAAATTTTGAAAAATCTGTGAACGGATGGCGACCGATCACTTGACTTCTGCACGAGCGTATATTACTATTCGTTTGCACTAAACGCGGCGACGTGTTGAAAGCCGGGCCGGCGTGAGCCGGTGGTGTCGAAACGCAAGTGAATCCCAGACTCCAACCCGTACACAGGAGGCGAACCATGGTCGACAAATCGATTCTCACGGCGAAGCAGCGCGCGATTTATGATTTCATTAAGGAGAAGATTCTGGTGCGGGGTTATGGCCCGACCGTGCGAGAGATTGGCTCCGGCTTCAAGATCAAATCCCCCAACGGGGTGATGTGTCACTTGAAGGCGTTGGAGAAAAAGGGACTGATCACGCGCGAGTCAGGAATGTCGCGGGCGATTCAATTGACCGAGCCGTTGAATCGGGTCGCGTTGCCGCTGCATGGACGGATCGCGGCGGGGAATCCGATTCAGGCGGTCGAGCAACAGGAGCATATTGATTTCGGTTCGTTGTTCGAGGGGGACTCGCAGTTCTGTTTGCGTGTCGCGGGGAATTCAATGATCGAGGCGCAGATCGCCGACGGCGATTATGTGGTGGTTCGCAAACAGCGGACCGCGCGCGATGGTGAGATTGTCGTGGCCCTGTTGAACGGCGAAGAAGCGACGCTGAAGCGGTTCTTCAAGGAGCCGAATCGCATCCGCCTGGAGCCAGCCAACTCCACGATGCAGCCGATCTATTCGGCACATGTCGATGTGCTGGGCGTCGTGACCGGTGTGATTCGCAAGTACTAGCGAATCGACTCGCAACGCCCCGCTCGCCCACCCGTGGCGAGCGGGGCGGCGTCAGCCCCCTGCCAACCCGACATATCATTTTCGAACGAGCGCGGTATCGCACTTGGTGTCCTGCGCGCACCCCAACTACGTCCCGTCCAACGCCTCCCAGCGGGCGTACGCCGTCGCCAGCTCCGCGTCAATCGTCGCCAGCCGACTACTGGCCGCCGCGATTTCCGATCCCGACTTCTGGTAGAATGTTGGGTCGGCCATCTGCTCGTGCAGTTGCGCCTGTTCGGTCTCCAGCCGTTCGATCAGGCCCGGGAGCGCTTCGAGTTCCTTCTGTTCCTTGAAGCTCAGTCGCTTGGGTCGGGCCGCGGGGGATGAGGTGGTCGATGCTGCGGCCAGAGTGGCCGCCGCCGCGATGCTTCCCTTCGATTTCTCAGATGTTACCGCCGCCGACTGTGCCGAGCTTTGTCGCACCCAGTCGTCGTAGCCGCCAGCGAATTCCTTGACCTTTCCGTCCCCTTCAAAAACCAGCGTGCTGGTCACCACATTGTTGAGGAACGCCCGATCATGGCTGACGGTAATCAACGTTCCCTGGTAATCGACCAGCAGTTCTTCGAGCAGTTCCAGCGTCTCGGCGTCGAGATCGTTCGTCGGTTCGTCCAGAACCAACACGTTCGCGGGCTTCGTGAACATACGGGCCAACAGCAGGCGGTTGCGTTCTCCCCCCGAGAGAAACCGCACCAGCGTGCGGGCCCGTTCCTTCGAAAACAGGAAGTCTCCCATGTAACCAACAATGTGCCGGCTTTTTCCGTTGACGAGTACGGTGTCGTTGCCGTCGGCGACATTGTCCGCCGCCGACTTCTCTTCATCGAGCTGCGCGCGAAGCTGATCGAAATACGCGACCTGCAGATTGGACCCGAGTCGAACCGTTCCCTCGTCGGGGGTCAATTCCCCCAGGAAAACGCGGACGAGTGTCGTCTTTCCCGCACCGTTGGGGCCGATGATGCCAATCTTGTCTCCCCGGTAAATCGCCGTGGTGACCCGGGAGAGAACCTGCCGGTCGCCGAACTGGTGCGAGACCTCTTCAATGGCGGCGACCAGCGAACCCGAGCGCTGGGCGTCTTGCATTTGCAGGCGGACGTTGCCGGTCTGTTCGCGACGCTGCGCCCGTTCGTTTCGCAGCCGCTCCAAAGCCCGCACGCGTCCTTCATTCCGGGTCCGCCGGGCCTTGACTCCGGTTCGAACCCAGACTTCCTCCTGCGCGAGTTTCTTGTCAAACAGTTCCTGTTGACGGGCTTCGTTTTCGAGTGCCTGTTCCTTGCGTTGTAGAAACGTCTTGTAGTCGCAGGTCCAGTCGAACAGCCGGGCCCGCTCGACTTCGATGATGCGGTTCGCCAACCGTTGCAGGAACGCGCGATCGTGGGTGACAATAGCACGTCCGGACGGGCAACAAGAGCCCGCGCCAGCAGCACGCGGCGTTTCATCCCCGACGAGAGCGAGTCGAACAGCAACGTCGGGTCAAGATCCATCCGGCTCAGGATCTGATCGACCTGCTCCTGGAGCTTCCAGCCTTCTGCGCCGCCGATGGTCGCCTGGAGTCGGGCGAGTTCCGCCGCCAGTTCGGGACGCTGGGCCGTCTCGGGAGAGATCGTGAGCGCATGCATGCGGGCGATTTTCTCCCCCGCAGTCCCCAGTCCGCCGGCGACTTCGTCGAAGACCGTCTGCTGGTCGCCCCGGGGAACCTCCTGGGCGAGTCGGGCGAGTTTGACCCCGGAGGCGATGTAGATTTCCCCCGCGTCGGGCTGCAGATCCCCTTGCAGCAGTTTGAGCAGGGTCGATTTTCCCGCGCCATTGCGGCCCATCAGACCGATGCGTTCTCCCGGTTCGATCTGAAAGGTGATCCGATCCAGCAGGTTGTCTCCACCGTAGCTGAAACTGATCTCCCGCACCTCAATCATCGCCATCCATCGCTCCCGTTGTCATTCGCCCCCCATTCCCTCAACCGTCGCGGTCGAACCTGGGCCGGGGGGGCGCGCCGTCGCCATGCCCCGTTTCGCGGCTGGACGGATTGTCAGTCGTAATCTCTCCGTCCGATTCACGCAACCGTCACGGGGATTGGTTGCAGCCTCGTGGCGGATTCGGCAGGATACGGCGACTCTTCTCCAGAGAGTCGAAATCCGCAGACTGGGTCGGCGGTTCGAATTGGAGTTCCAGTCTGGTCGAAACTTCGAGGCGCGTCGCGCCGGGAAAGACCGTGATGTCGACAAACATGCGTGTGTGGCAACTGACGGCGGCCGTCTCGCCTCCGATCCGGTCCGTGCCCATATTAAGGCGA
>JAPLOC010000257.1 GCA_026692825.1 Planctomycetota bacterium
CGACGAAAGAGGCTCCGCAACAGTTTCAGTTCCACTCATTCCAGATCGGGCAACAGGGAATTCAAGTCAAAGACGCCCAGATGCCCGAAAAGGTGGAAGTGGCACCGGGGGAAGGGGCGACCACCTGGATGTTGTTTCCCGAAATCCCCTCGGGAAGCCACATTCCCCCGATGCAGTTGAAGATCAAGACGCCCGGCACCCCGGTCGAGTTCGACATCAACGGCGTCGCTCGGGAACAGTTGGGAATTGAAGTCGAGCGGATCGGTCCCAGAAAGTCCTTGGGACTGATTTCGGTGACTGGCGAACTCACCAACATCAGCACGGGGATTCTCGCAGATGAACTCGAAAAATTGGTCGCGGACCGGGTCGTGCGGGCAGTGGTGACGTTTCGTTCTGGTGCCCGTCTGGTCGACTATCAATTGCACAACTGGATCCAGAACGCGGCTCAAATCGTGGGTCGGGGCCAGCAAATGGGGGACACCCAGTTCCCGGCACTCCCTGCCGCCCTGCGCGAACTGCACCTGGTGAATCTGCCCAACCCGGGCAATCAGGGCCAACCCGGCCCTTCACAGGAAAATCAACCGAAGCCCCCACCGCCGGTGGTGGCGAATGTCGTTCTGTTCGGAGGAGGCGGTCCAAATACCGCGCCGCGGCTTCACGCGACCGAGGTCGACGCCGTCATCTCGGCGCTGCGGAGCGCCTTTGAGAATCTTCCCCGCCCCGAATTGGTTCGGTCGCTTGGCAGCGCCAATCGCCTGGAGCGGGCGGCCGCTTTGGCCGGGGGCGCGGCCCGATTGGCCGACGACAAACTTCCGCTTGTACTGGACGCGGTTCAGGACGACGACGTGATCATCCAGCAAACGGCTTTGGCGGCACTTTCGAATTTCGGCACTCCCGAAGCCGTGGGGCGGTTGGTCTCGGTCGCCCGCAGGAACACCGAACCAGTTTCGTCCACCGCGATCGCCAGTCTGGCGGGTTCGCGCTACACAGCGGCACACGAGGCGCTGTTGTTGTTACTTCGTGATGAACCGCCAGAGCTGAAGAAGACCATCGTTCGCACCCTGGCGCAGTTCCCGAAACCACTCTGGTCGGAAGCGATCTATGAATTCGTGCAGGACGGCCGACAGGGATTGAACGTCGAGGCGCTCAACGCGCTGGTGCAGGTGGGACATCCCCGACTGGTTGAAGTTCTGGCCAAGGCGCTCAAGGGGGAGGACGACGCGCTGCGTCAACAGGCGCTGACGGTGCTGATTTCGCGATCCGACCGCGAAAGCGAAGAAATCGCGCTGGAATTCACGGTGGCGTACCTCGCTGACAAAGAACCCATCGGCAGCATGTATACGCTGTTGAATCGCGTGAAGGACCGCCGGACGCTCCCCTTGCTGCTGGCGAAATTTGATGCGTCGCAGAACAAGACGAGCCTGATTCAAACGATCGCGTTGATGGGGGATCAGGAGACCGCCAAGCTACTGGTGGAAAAATTCCCCAAACTGCAACCGCATGAAAAGGGAACGGTGATTCAGGTGATGGCCCGGTTGGACAAGTTGCGTTTCCGCGAACTCGCGCGTGAGGCGCTGCTGGCCAAAGACGGCTCGCTGTTCAACTACGCGATTCAGGGACTTCAGGAGGATGGCGGTCCGGAAACCGTTCGCCTGATGATTGAGGCGTTGGAAAAGGCGGAACAGCCGCACGTCTGGAATCAATTGATGTACTCGCTGGCGAACACCGGCTCTCCCCAGGCGCGAGCCGCCCTGATCAAGGCGCGTGATTCGGGAGACGTCAACAAGAAGAATGTCGCGGTCGGTGCATTGCAGAACATGAAGTACCGCTCCCCGGGTTGGCAGTTCTACAGCCAGGCCCAGGCGATGATGCGCGAACAGAAGTACAAAGAGGCGGCGGAACAGTTCGCCCTCTCGATTCAGATGGATCCCGGATTCGCCGACTCGTACGCGGAACGCGGCATCGCACTGATGCACTTGGAGAAATGGGACGAAGCAGGAAAAGACTTCGCCAAGGGTTGGGAACTCGACCCGTACAACAGCCTGGCGCTGACTGGACAATGCCTCGTGGGGATTCTCGCGGGGGGAAAGGTCGAAGACGCGGTGAAGAAACTGGAAGAAAACCGCGAGAAATTCCCGTCAAACCCGGTCTTCCAATACAACGCGGCGTGCGTCTATGGTCGGGCGTACGAGCGCGTGGCGAAAGACGAGGCGAGTCCGGAACGCGATAAAAAGTTGCAGGAATTCAAGACCGCGGGATTGGCTGACTTGAAGAAATCACTGGAGATGGGTTTCCAGGATGTCGAATTGATGAAAAAAGACCCCGATCTCGCTCCGTTCCGGGAGATGCCGGAATGGGAGGAATTGCAGAAGTCGAAACCGGACGCGACGAAACCCGCCAACGTGGGCGGTCCCGCCGCCATGCTGCGCCGCGCCCGGGTCCAGCTCGCAGTCCCGCAGGTCGCCAAGTGATGTCGGTAACCGCGGCCGAAAAGACGCTCGTCTGTTCTCTCACACACGGAAGAAAGTTCGACACGGAATGGTCTATCTGAATCGCATCTACACCAAAACCGGAGACGATGGTACGACGGGGTTGGGGGATGGCACGCGAGTTCCCAAAACGCACCCCCGCATCGCCGCCTACGGTGGGGTGGATGAACTCAACTCGGTCTTGGGGTTGCTGCTGGCCGACTGCCCACAAATGGAACATGCCGAGTGGCTGTTGCAGATCCAGAACGATCTGTTCGACCTGGGAGCGGATCTCTGCGTTCCGGAAGCGGAACCCGAGCCGCGTGATGAAGACGACAAGGGGGACACGGCAGTCGTCGGGGAAGCCCGGCCGCCGCTCCGTGTCGTTGAGTCGCAGGTGGAACGGCTCGAGGGTTGGATCGATACCGCGAACGAACGCCTCTCACCATTGACCAGCTTCGTTCTGCCTGGGGGGACTCCGCAGGCGGCAAGGCTGCACTTGGCGCGCACGGTTTGCCGGCGTGCCGAAATTGGTGTGTTGCAACTGGCCGAGTTTGAGCAGATCAATGAGTGCGTCACCTGGTATTTGAACCGGCTGTCGGACCTGTTGTTCGTGCTGGCCCGTTGTGCCAATGGCAATGGAGCGGGGGACATTCTGTGGGAGCCGGGGAAGGGGCGATAGCGGGCGATCGCAAAGTCTCGGGTGTGACTGTGTGTTGAAGCCGCATCCGTCGCCCGATCGACCACATCACCGTTGAATCGCACCAGGCTTCAGTGCGCGGAACATCCCGCGATTCGAAGAATTGACTCGCTGGTTCGTCAATCGGCGTGCCTTCGCACTATACTTCCAGCGATTCCATTCCAGCCGTCTTTTTTCGACGCGACCATGCCTGCCAGTCCTCCTTTGACTCAACCACTCGTTCCGCTCACACTCCGTTGGGAAGGAGATGTGGACGGCTCCTTGACGCTCATCGACCAGACACTGCTGCCGGTCGAATTGCGGGAGATCGAGTGTCGCGACGTCGAAACAGTTTGGGAGGCGATCAAATCTCTGCGGGTGCGGGGAGCGCCGGCGATTGGGGTTTCTGCGGCCTATGGAGTGGTGATTGGAATCCAGCGGTCGCTCCAGGGGACTTCGACCGAGTTGTTGGCGAAGTGCGAATCGGTCGCCGACTATCTCGCGACCAGTCGGCCGACTGCGGTGAATCTTTTCTGGGCCCTTGATCGGATGCGGCGCAAGGCCCGCGATGTCGCGGGGAACCCGCCACTCCAGATCGCGAGTGCGCTGCTGGCCGAGGCGCGGGCGATCGAAGCGGAAGACCGAGCGATGTGTCGCGCGATTGGCGTTGCCGGCGCCGCCCTGCTGCCCAATGATTGTGGAGTCCTGACGCATTGCAACGCGGGAGGGTTGGCGACCGCCGACTACGGGACTGCCTTGGCGGTCTTTTTCTCGGCACACGAGCAGGGAAAGACATTGCGCGTCTTCGCCGACGAAACGCGGCCGCTATTGCAGGGAGCCCGACTGACGACTTGGGAATTGATGCGTCGCGGGCTCGATGTCACGTTGATCTGCGATTCGATGGCGGCGCAGGTGATGCGCGAAGGGCGGATTCAGGCGGTGGTCGTGGGGGCTGACCGCATCGCGGGGAATGGCGACACAGCGAACAAAATCGGCACCTACAGCGTCGCGATTCTGGCGAAACACCACGGAATTCCGTTTTACGTCGCGGCTCCGTCGAGTACGTTTGATTTCGGAATTGAAAGCGGGCGGGAGATCCCCATCGAACATCGCGCCCC
>JAPLOC010000258.1 GCA_026692825.1 Planctomycetota bacterium
ACGGTGAATGGGCGACGTGTTCCGCCTCGCTTCGCTACGGTTCGCTGCGCTCACCTTCGCTCCGCGAGGCGGAACACGTGGTACAGAGTGAGGACATTTCTATCGGGCACAACCCGGGGACATTTCTATCGGGCAGCGACAAACAGGTTGGTTCGCCTAGGCAAACGGCATGTCGAGCGATACCGTTTACGGGGCGGTCGGCACGGTCCTCTGACCCTGCGTTGATTCGACTCGGCGCGGGAGAATCAATTCACACAGGTGGTTGACTGATGGGTGGCCCTAGCCTTGGAAGATCACCGCGGAAGTGAACACAGCAATGACCGATGTGCCGGCGAATCCTGTCACTCGCGAAGATCCGCCCCGCCAGCGGTTCACTGCGCGGGTCGCGATCACCGCGGCAGCCGCGCTGGTGGTACTCACTTCCTATCTGTTCACGGTGTGGGCTCCACCGGAGTCGAGTGATGTGCCGCCAATTCTGTTGTTCAATGGAAACGGAACCTCTGCCAATGGAGTAGCGGCGGTTGAAACAATTCTGAAGGCCGGCGATCTCAAGTATTCCACCGCCAATACCCGGCAGTTGAACGGCATGAGCGAATCCCAGCTCAGCGCCTATCGTCTGATCATTTTTCCGGGCGGAAACTACATCACCATGGGTGAGAGTCTGACCCCGGGCGCGACCGCGAACATTCACAATGCCGTGCAGGGTGGCTTGAACTACCTGGGAATTTGTGCGGGAGGACTTCTGGCCGGAAATGCTCCGTGCAACAGTCTCAATCTCACCTCGGGAGTGCGGTTCGACTTTTACGCGGAGGTGAATCGAGGAATCCACAAGGCGGTCGTGGCGATTGACGCCCCGGACACACCAGCACTCGAACATTACTGGGAGGATGGTCCGCAGTTTACCGGCTGGGGAGAGGTTGTGGGCAAGTATCCCAACGGGTCTCCCGCGATCGTCGAAGGCCGATCGGGCCAGGGATGGGTGATCCTCTGCGGTGTTCACCCCGAGGCCCCGGCGAGCTGGCGACGCGGCATGACCTTCACCACGCCGGCGAGCGTCGACAATGCCTACGCCGCGACGCTCATCAATGCGGCATTGCACGGAAAGCAGCTCCCGCATTTCGTCAGTCAGTCAAGGTGATTCGCATGGAATGCGATTCTTCCGCGCGTTCCCACCTGACGGCTCCGGCAATTCAACGTTCGAGCAGCAACCGGTCCCGTGAGCCCGGACTTCGAACAAGGAGGGGCTCGAAGTGTTGTTGGCAGCCGTCGAGTTGCGGACTGTGCGAGAAGTCGCTGCATTCAACTACAAGCGGCGAGCCGGTCGAATGAAAACCGAATTCTACCGGCCCGATTCGTCCGAACGGGCTACCGGAGATGTTCTCGAGCTCGCGAGAGCGTCCAGAAAGACCTCGGTTCCGCGAGTGAACCCCGGGATGTGAATCGCCCGGTCCCCTCCGCCGGTCACCGTCGTGAAGTCCTCCTCGGCACCGACAAACACGTGGACTCCGTCGGCCGCCGCCGCGTACATTTCGAGGTCGTTGCGACCGTCCCCCAGCACAATGAGCGTGCGGCGGTCCAGCAGCGGGGCGAGTGCCGGCAGTTGGCGGATGCGGTTCACGGCCGCTCCTTTGTCCGACAGGATGACGTCGCAGAAATTCGCGCCGCGGATGATTCTCAATTGGGAATCCTCGGCGATCGTCCGGATTTCTGAATCGTAGGCGACGTCGTCGATCAGTTGGCAGGCGAGGCCGGCGGCCCGCCGCGAACCGGGGAAAAATATCGCGAACCCTTTGTCCGGTCGACACTCGACCCACGCGATTTCACCCAGTCCCAGTTGCCCGCTGACGTCGGGACGGCCGCCGGCAGGCGAAAGAAACACTTCCCGCTGTTCGGGAGTAAAGCGAAAGCCGGGGACGCGCTCCGCGAGAATTTGCTCCACCCGCTGGGTCAGTGCGCGCAGTGTCGACGGAGGGGCCGGGGGGAGTTCGAACAGAATCTCAGGCGACGTTCCCGCGGAGTCGCTGCGCCAGCAGCCGATTTTCGAACCCGAGGCCGGGGCGAAAAAGACCGGGCCGATGCCGGGGGGGAGTCGCCTTAAAAACTGGTCTTCGACAATCGCTTCGCTGTCGCCCGAAATGAGGACGAAGACGCCCCCCGCCTCGACGAAATTCGCGACGGCGGCCCGCAGGGACGGGGCGAAGCCGGAACCGTCGTCGGTCTGATCCAGCAGCGTTCCGGTCATGTCGGACAGGATCGCCAGTTCGCGAATTGGCGTCGCGTCCAATGTCCGGTTCAGAAAATGTGTGACGGTCGATCGCAGTGTGTGCGGCATCGGGTGCGGCGTCGATGAATGGCGAGAAGTCCGCCGGTGGACCTGACAACGGAATCTGGGGCGACCGAATCTCAACTGCCGGCCGGCGAATGCATCGATTCGATCAGTTTCCGCAGCGCATCCAGATCCCACGAGCCTGGTTTCTGGCTGGGAGGGTAGTCTTTGAGGGTTTGCAGAAATGCCAGAATCGCTTCATTGCTCCACATGATCCGGGGGTTCACCGACTGCACCCAGTCATTGTAAATCGTCGCATTGTGCTGGGCCCGTTCGTACGGGTCACGGCGGAGATTGAACACCAGTGGCAACCGCAACTTCGCCAACGGCTCGCGCCAGACCTCGAACGCAAGTCCCCGATTTTCCAGAAAGAGACACTTCCAATCTCCGCGTCGGACCCCGGCGATCTCCGCTTCGTCGGTCACGTAGATGAAAGCTTCGCGCGGCGACGTCGGGGACTTGCCCGTCAGATAATCGAGCAGGTTGATTCCGTCGAGGTGATTTCTGTACTTTCGCCCATTGAGTTCCACCCCTTTGAGGAGTTTTTCCCGGATCTCGGGAGCCCCGGCGGCCGCGGCGAACGTCGGGAGCCAGTCCTGATGCGACACGATGCCGTTCAGCGTCTCGCCTGCCGGGAACTTGCCGGGCCAGCGGACGAAACACGGGACGCGGTAGGCGCCTTCCCAGGTGGAGTTCTTTTCGCTGCGGAACGGCGTATTGGCCGCGTCGGGCCAGGTGTTGAAGTGGGGGCCGTTGTCAGTCGAGTATTGAACGATCGTGTCGTTGGCAATGCCCAGATCGTCGAGCAGGTTGAGCAATTCACCCACGTGCCCATCGTGTTCGACCATGCCGTCGGTGTACTCGTCGTTGCCGGGATGCCGGCGGTCTTTTCCAACGTGGGTGCGGTAGTGCATACGGGTGCCGTTCCACCAGCAGAAGAACGGTTGTCCCGCTTTGTGCTGGCGGGTGATATAGTCCCTGGCCGCCGCGACGGTCTCGTCGTCGATCGTTTCCATCCGCTTCTTCGTGAGGGCACCGGTGTCCTCGATGGTCTGGCCTCCCTTGCCGTCGGCTTTGCACTTGAGTACCCCGCGCGGTCCGTTCCGTTTGCGAAACCCCGGGTCGGGGGGGTAGTCCTCGTGTTCCGGATCCTCTTCGGCGTTGAGGTGGTACAGGTTGCCGAAAAATTCGTCGAAACCGTGCATGGTCGGCAGATGTTCGTCGCGGTCTCCCTGGTGATTCTTGCCGAACTGACCGGTGGCGTAGCCCAGGCTCTTAAGAACCGTCGCCATGGTCACGTCGGTTTTCTGCCAGCCTTCGGGGGCACCGGGAACGCCGACCTTGGTCATACCGGTTCGAAGCGGATTATTCCCTCCGATGAACGCCGCCCTCCCGGCGGTACACGACTGCTGCCCGTAGTAGTCGGTGAAGGCGAGTCCTTCCTTCGCGACGCGATCGATGTTTGGCGTTCGATAGCCCATCAGTCCGCGATTGTTGTAGCTGATGTTCGAGATGCCGATGTCGTCTCCCCAGATGACCAGGATGTTCGGCTTCTTATCCACCTTTTGAGCGTCGGCCGCGACTTTCTGATTATGAACCGCCAGGGCGAGAGGTTCCCCCCGCCGGGTTGCGTCGCAGCCGATTTCGGGCCGAGGAAGGAGGACTAGCGGCTGTTCGAGTCGGTCGAGGGAGAGGGGTTGAACGCGACCGGCCTGCGGGATCGCCTGGCCCCCTCCCGACGCCGCCGAGTAACCCAGCAAACTCCCGATCGCCATCATCGCGATGGCACCGATGTGAAATTGTCGCATCATTCGAAATCCTCTCTGGAATCAATGAATCTGCGTCCCGTTCGCCCTTTCGGGGCGTCATCGACCTGGATGGGAATCGCACCGGCAGATCGAATCCGCAGCGAATGTTCGCCGATCGGCTTCAACCCGGAGGGACAAGCAGTTTGACAGATTGTTGTACCACGTGGGGGGAATCCAAGGCTACCACCTGGCTGGGGGAGAGATCGGGAGGGGGAGAAGACTCTGCCACAGGAATCGACGCGAAAGTTCGGTTCGAACTCAACTTTTGCCACGCTGGTCTCCAGCGGAATCTGCACGAAAAACCTCCCGCCACGCTCTGTTCTCCCCGAGATCACCGGGCGATAGGTCCGGGGAACGCAAACGGCAACATAAACGGGGTCAGGACTTATTGTTTTGTTGGACTGCGGTCGGTACTCTACGGCGATCATGCCGCGACCAAAACGTGTTTGTCCAAAGAGTGACGTCTTTCACGGGCTCAACCGGAACATGGCGCGCCTCACGCAATTTGTGCAGCCAGCGGAGTGCGACGCGTTTCTGGGTGGACAAAGCCGAGTCGGAAAGCAAATCCAACGCCTTGCGCCACGGCATTCAGTGTGGGCTCCCGTTTGGTGATGATCGTTGGGTTCGAAGCAGATCAATTCGCCTGAGCCCCAAATCGACGACCAGACCACGAGGCCGGCCCGGAAAAGAACCTAACCCCTTCGCCTTCCGTTTTGCATCGTCACATGCTCGGAAACGGCGACTTGCCAGGTGACTTCGGACTCAAGTGAGGCAAACTTGTGGGTGACTTGTTGAGACAACTCTTGAATCAACTTGATCGAATTGGGTCGACCAGCGAGGAGGTCTTCGACTCGGAATGCAGAGACCGAATGAGCAGTGCTGTTTTCGATGGGTTCATCAAGCAGCAGGCGGGTTTCATTCTCCCGAACGACTTTGGATTGCATTCTTCCGATGGGAACTACGCCGTGCGTCAGGCATTGCTCGAGTATATTTGCGCGGCAAACCAAACAGCAAGTGCCTTTGGATTTTCACAATTCAAGCAACGGCTTGATGCATTCCAAAATGGGATGATTCGAAGCGATGTCACTGCATCCTGTTTCGACGACTTCTTTAGCTACTGCTCGTCAGATATGTTTGATGAGTCGGGGAACGCGATACCACAGTAAGCAGCAGGGGCCGCCGGTCCGGATTTCGTCCGGGCAACGAGAGCGCCACGCACCAGCCAACCGCCTGCGTGAGTTGAATCTCCCACGCCGAGTCGAAACACTGTGTATGACCAGGATGCGTGTCTGGCGGATGTTGTAACAATGCCAGTCGAATGACTGGTCGGCCGGATGGCGGAACTTGGGATGATCGTCAATGACCTGGAAACCGAGGGCTATCGCTGCGAGGATGCGACGGTGGGAACGCTCGCGCCAGCCCGGTGCCCGACTTCC
>JAPLOC010000259.1 GCA_026692825.1 Planctomycetota bacterium
GACACTTGGCCTCTTACCCCTCAGAATGAACGCGACAAATGGCCACTCGATGACGATCGTTACCAGCCAGGCGGCTCCCATCAAACCCGCGAATGCCGTGCGCACCGTATTCAAGTCGAGTGTCCGGAGCTGCGGCCCCAGGGCATCGATCAGGTACGCCCCCACGAAAGCCGAAACATAGTTGGCAATGACCATTCCTACCATCGCCGAGAGTTGGCTCGCTCGGAAAAACCGGCTCAACAGGTAGCCCTCGAACAGTCCGATTAGGGCATTGCCGATAAGCAGATGAAACGCGGCCCCCCACATCAACGGAGTGCCGACATTCGCCTGGGCTACGGCGGGTGCCAGCAGGATTCCGAGCGATGTGACGAGAATTGCTGGTAACTGGTGGTGAGATTTCATCCGCGAGGCGATCGGTAAGGATTACAGTCGATGTTTGAACTCGTAAGCGATCGCCTCACGGAGTGGCCGGACGATTGCCTTCACCCAGTGGTCGGCGGAGCGACTTCCCGCGCAGAGCGCCCGTGGGAATCCCCTCCCAGACCGCCGGCTGTCCCGCGACGTAGACGTAACGCATCCCGCGCGCATACTGATGGGGCGCGTCATAAGTCGCCGCGTCAATCAGGTCGGCTTTGGAAAACACGACCAGATCCGCGACGTTCCCCAACTTAACCACCCCCCGATCGTTCAGACCCAGGATCTCCGCGGGGAGCGAGGTGGCGCTGCGGACCGCCATTTCCAAAGAGATCACCTGCTCGCGAATCGCGTAGTGTCCCAGCTTGCGGCTGAATGTTCCGTAACTGCGCGGGTGAGGCCGGTCGGCCCCCGGCAGATAGGCGCGGCCATCCGACGCGGTCGCCACCCACGGCAGCGTCATCACATACCGCACGTCGTCTTCACTCATGCCAAAATTCACAACGGCGGCACCGCCGTTCCGCGTGATTTCCAGAACGACTTCCAGGGGAGTCGTGTTTCGCTGTTGAGCGACGTCGGCGATCGACCGCCCCGCCCAGTCAGGCTGTTTCGCATACCGGGCCAGTTTGATTCGCGCTCCCCCGTCGGCACGCTGGAGCGCGTCTTCGATCGCTTCACGAATGCGAATCCCCTTGTCCGGGTCTGCGAGCCGTTCCTGAAACTCCGTCGGACCGCCCGCCAACGCCCAAGTCGGAATCACCGTCGCGTCGAGCGACGTACTCGATGCGATGTAGGGGTATTGGTCCGCCGTCACCTTGCGGCCAGATCGCCGGGCCGTCTCGACCAGTTCCGCGGCGCGACGGACCAGTCCCCACGCCTCGCGTCCGGTCGATTTGAAGTGGGAGATATGCACGGGAGTACCCGCGTTCGCTCCGATATCGAGCGCCTCCTGAACGGCGGCCAGAACCTGCAAGCCCTCGCCGCGAATGTGGCTGGCGTAAAGACCGCCGTGCGTTCCGACCACACGTGCGATTTCTGTGATCTCCTCGGTGCTGGCGTACGAACTGGGGACGTAGATCAAGCCGGTCGACATCCCCCAGACACCATCCCGCATCGCCCGGTCGGCGAGCGTTTTCATCTTCTCCAGTTCTTCGGCAGTCGCTGGACGTTGTGCCAGTCCCAGCACACGGTCGCGCAACGAGCCTTGCGGCAACAGGTGGGCCACATGCGTGCCGCAGCCGGCTTCGTCGATCTTGCGGTAGTATTCGCCCGCGTCGACCGGTCCCGACCCGCAATTCCCCGTGACGATCGTTGTACACCCCTGCATCAGGTAATTGACATTCCCGCGCGTGTGCGGGTCGAGAACCTGTGCGTCGCTGTGATTGTGCAGATCGATGAATCCCGGGGCGATGACCAGCTCCCGGCAGTCGATTTGCATACCGACTGTGCCGTGTTCGAAAGTCCCCACGGCGACAATCCGGTCCCCACGAATGGCGACTTCACCCGCGACGGCGGGGCCACCCGTTCCGTCAATCAGCATACCGCCTGTGAACACCGCGTCGGCGTCGATTGGCTCGGCGAGAACCGCGGATGCCGTCAACAGCAACACGGCGGACACAATTGAGCAGATGGAATTCGTTCTCACGACAGCTCCTCGCTGGGAGGGAGATCTTGAATCGAACACAACGGACCACCGTAGGACGGTTTCTGACCCGTTCGGGTAGTCAACACAATCAGCAGTTTCGCGATCGAACAGATGACCGGGTCCATGGACGAGTCGACCGATGGGAATCATACCGCACTGTCCCGCGAGTCTATTCAAACGCACTTCGTCTTTTGGCAACAGACCAGCGAGACTCAACGGGAATTCGCCTTCACTCGGCCGACAAGTCGATGCTCGCGCGGAGCCGCGCACGTAGTCTGCGGGCGTCGATCAGGCGATTACTGCGTGCGCGGCTCTGTTGGTAGATCTCCGATTTCAACCACTTGCAGAACGCGTCGGCCCCCAGCCACGAAATCATCACCATCGGCTGCTCCTCCGATCGATCGAATTTGCCGCTTCCCCCGCGTAACACGTAGCGGTCTCCACGACAACTTGCATGGAGGCCGTGAGCCGAATCGGCGCGGCATTCACCCCGACCGTCTCGCGGCACCGCTTGGCAAACGCGACGAATCCNACGTGTGCTCTTCCGATCTAAGTGGGATCGGATTCCGGACCAGTCGGGCATCTATTGGGTCGCCGGAGAAACCCGGCTTTGCTCAGTCCGCAACGTGCCTTCGGTTTTTGGAGTCGACAGCAACGCGGGTGGGGCATTGATCGCGGTGTTTTGGAAGATTGATGAGACGTGGTACCGCCACGACGACAACGCCGCTACCGAAGCGCTGCAGATGTCGGCCGTGGAGTGGTTTCCGTTTGACTGATTGTTGTCTGTTCCGCTGGAGTGCGACCTTCTTCAGGCTCATCCGGAACAAGCATGACAGCGTCGCAGATGCAGTCGGAAGAGAAGGCACACTCTTGGGTATTCTTCACGGATCGGAGCGCGGACGAAACGGGGTCATTCGGACGAACGCTTCAGCAACAGCCGCACCATTTCGGTAAACCCTTTGTCATTGAATTTCGCGGCGATCTGCAAGATCTTGTTTTGCACGACAGACGAGGGATTCGGTATCATCGCGGCACGCGACAAATCAATTCTGGCCTGAGTCCGCAATTGATCAGATTCCTCAGGTGAAACGCCATCGAGCGTCGACTTGGTGGCACCATAAACTGCCAACATCATCCAGGCGACCCGCCGAACATCAAACAGTGAGGGATCGTCAATAATCGCTGCGAGATCCTCTGCAATATCGCTTTGATATTTCAACCGATCGGGCTGCCTGGCGGGAATCTGTTGTAGACGTACGAGAATTCGCGCGAATCCGACGGTTCCGGGCGCGATGAACGCGTCCGTTCCTTCCAAGTCGACGAGAGCCCGCTTGGGATTGCCTAGCAAGGGCATGGTTCCATTCCTCAGCGCCATTACAAATCGTGCGACGACCACACGCTGCTTCGGCAACGCGGGTGTCACGAACATTCCAGAATCTGCGACGTCGTGAGTCTGGAGCAGCGGCAATTGAAGGTCAACCAACTTCCCGATCATGCGAAATATCCCGGAGGGGTCTGTGGCAAGATTCGGAAACTCTTCATTGATCCCGAGGATCGATTTCACCACATTCCGCCCGGCGGCCAGGGTCGACCCAGAAATCGGCCGATCCCAGAGGTTTGGCTGTCCCAATTGCCTCAACAGTTCCTCGGCACCCGTTTCGTCATTTGTTAGCGCGGCGATGAACGCCAGATTGATCACTGGAACGGGGTCGCGTGGTGCCGCCTGGATCCACGTGCGTGCCAATATTTCCGCGTCCTTGAATCGAGCCATCCACATGCAAAGGCTGAGGCAGTACGGTCTGGCGTAGGGATGAAATGGATCGAGCCGGATTGCACCTTCCAGCGCAGCGATCGCACTGGTGGCGTCATCCGCCGCCAGTGCGGTCGCCGTCAACCGGTCCGGCAGATCGAGTTCCAGATTGGATTTCAGAGCGTCGAATTCCGCCAGTGCGGCCTTTTCTAGTTCGGTCAGACTCGACGTGAACTGTTTCATTCCCGCAACCGATTGTTCCGCCGAACGATGCAGGTTGTAGATCGCAGATTCAAACTGGAGTTTCGCCCGCAACCGTGGCGGCAGATCGCTGGCTGCGATCTCTTGAAGTTCCTCATCCAAACCGGCCAGTGAATTGAGGGAGATTTTCGAACGGACAATCCGGAGTCGAATCTCGTCATGACGGTTTACGGGCAACCACGGATCTTCAAGAATCCTCCGCAGCGAGTCGTGCGCGTCGCGCCACTGCCCCGCCGCCGCCTTGACCTCCGCGGCTTCAATCTGGCGTTCGATCCTCACGTATTCCCGTGCTTCAACCGCTTGATTTCTTAAGACTTCAAGCCGCAGGTTGGTGTCGCGCTGCCGGTCATGGTAGACCGCGAACGCGATTCCGCCAGTCGCCACCGCGACAGCTCCCACGGTCGCCTGCCAGTTTTTCGCACACCACAACCGAGTCCAGTAGATTGGCGCGAAGCCGCGCAGCGGCGAAGGAGTTCCCTCCAGCCACCTTTTCAGAAGCGTGGCGAATTCGCGAGCGCTCGATGGTCGGTCCGATGGTTCCTTGCTTAGGGCTTTCAGGCAGACCCGTTCGACATCGTATGGAACTCCCCTGGCGAGTTTGCGCGGCGGGATGGGGGGCTTCGTCAGATGCTGCTCGAGTACGTCGTCAGCGGTCCCTTCGAATGGCGGGCGGCACGCCAGGATCTCATAAAGGATCGCTCCCAGGCTGTAGACATCGCTTTCCCAGCCGATGGAGCGTCTATCGCGGATTGCCTGTTCTGGCGATGTGTAGTACGGAGTTCCCACGGCGTGTGGACTCCCCGAAAGTCCAAAATCGGTCACGCGCCAGCGTTCGCGGGCGTCAATCAGGATATTCGACGGAGAGAGATCCCGGTGTGTGACTCCTCGGTCGTGCGCATACGCGATGGCCAGCGCCACTTCGGCGAGTCGTTCGATCATGACTCGCAAACCTCGGCGTCTCGGACACGACTTTCCAGACCACCGCCCGCGATGCGAATCGACCGTTTGCGCAAGACGCGTTCTGAGGTTCAGAACCTGATTCTCGTTTGCCGGATACTCGACCAGTTCGTAGACAATATACGCCTGTCTGGGAGTCTCCTTTGTGTCGTCATTCGACTCCTGGATGGACTCTTCAGCGCGAATTGGCTCTTCCCCAAAGTCATAGACTGCGACGAGATGTTCGTGTTGGAGGTTCGCCGCGTTCCGCGCCTCCTCCTGGAACTGTTCTTTCAAATGCGGCGTGGCGACGAGATCGGGACTCAAGATCTTGAGCGCGACATCGCGCTCGAGTGGTCCCGTGTCGAACGCCCGATAAACTGAACCCTGGCCCCCTTCGCCGATTTTCGATTTGATCACGTATCGGCCGAATCGGACTGGTACTCGTGACTCCGGAGTGAGAGAATTTGGAGGAGCATCCTCGACCGCCCCGGCTCCCAGAAGTTTCTTCAGGAAGTCTTGAAGTTTATGATACTCCGCGTCGTCGAGCGCCGGGTCCCATTCCAAGTCGCTGCCCTCGGGTTCCGCACCGTGATCGGGAAC
>JAPLOC010000260.1 GCA_026692825.1 Planctomycetota bacterium
CGGGGGGATCGATCTGCGGTTGCAGGGCGATGCCACCCGCCTGGCGGACTGTGCTGGCAAGAACTGTGTCGGTCGATCGCACGACGACAACTCGTGCGGCGACCGCCGGGTGGTCGAAACAGCGCAGCACCTGTTCGACCACCGTATGCTCTCCCCAAGGGGGCAATAGCTTCGGGCAACCCATCCGTCGACTTTGGCCGGCGGCGGGTATGACCACGAACAGTCGGCTCACGTCGCGGGAACCGGGGCGGTTTCGTTGCCGACGAAGCCGCTGTTCTTGTGCGCGCCGTCGCAAAACGGCTTGCGACTCGAGTGGCCGCACCGGCAGAGCGCCACGTTCTCTTTTCCCGTGAGATCGTATTTGTTTCCCAGGTGGTCGGTCAGCGTGATGGGGCCGGTGACCAGGATGGAACCGTTTTCGCGAACTTTGATCGTGACGTCAGACATGAGGGGCAACCTTGCGGAATTAGGGCAGGGGAACAAGGGAAAACGAGGGTATCGAAACTTGCAACGTTATGCCGCGAGCGGGGTGGAAAAGGTTATTCATGGGGCAACCGGTATTCAGGACTTCCACAAGTCTCGGGTCAACTTCACCCGATCGGTCATCCCCTGCTCGGCCGCCTCCGCCGCGAATGTGGGGATCGCACCCGTCGGTTCCAGATCACCCTGGATCTTTCCCTGCGCGTCGCGCCCCTTCATTTTCATGACGAAAATGTCGCGGAACTGGAACTTGTCTCCTTCCAAGCCATGGGCTTCGGTGATCCGCGTGATTCGGCGTGATCCGTCTTCCGAAAAACGCGACAACTGGACGATGATGTGAATCGCCGACGCGACCTGCGCCCGGGCAACGTAAATCGGAATCTCGACGTCCGACATCAGCGACAGCGTTTCCAGTCGTACGAGCGCATCGCGCGGAGTGCTGGCATGCACTGTGGTCATGCTCCCCGAGTGACCCGAGAGCATCGACTGAATCATGTCGAGCGCCTCGCCGCCGCGAACTTCGCCTACCACGATCCGATCGGGACGCATTCGCAGCGATGCCCGGAAGAGATCGCGAATTGACAGCCCCCCCCGGCCTTTGGTGTCGGCCTGTTGCGATTCGAGGTACAGCGTGTGCGGTTGTTTGAGTCGCAGTTCCGAGCTGTCTTCGATCACCACAATCCGCTCCTCGGCAGGGATCGCGGTGGAGAGCGCGTTGAGCAGCGATGTCTTCCCTGTGCCAGTCCCGCCCGCGACGACGAGATTCTTATGCAGGCGGACACAGATCTCGAGAAACTCCCGGGCTGCGGGAGAGATACTCCCCAGACGGATGAGATGATCGAGGTCCATCACATCGCGGGAGAACTTGCGAATGGTCAGGTAGGTTCCCAGTCGGGCGCTGGGGGGAATGACCGCGTGAACGCGTGATCCGTCGGGCAGGCGGGCGTCGAGGACCGGGCGGTCGGCGTCGATTTCGCGTCCCACGTATTGGGCCACGTTGTGAATCGCCGTCAGCAGGGCGTCTTCACTCACGAACCGGGCATCGGTGTGGTATAGCCTCCCTTTGCGTTCGATATAGACCGACGCATAGCCATTGACCATTACCTCGGTCACCGTCGGATCTTCAAGAAACTCCCGGATCGGTGAGAGGAAGAACGCCAGGCTCGCCTCAAAAATGGCTTCGCGCGACATGGATGACTCGGGTGGCTCGGAAGGCTTGGATAACCGAAGTGGATCGGACGCGAACGGACCGCCGACGGTGTGGGATTGGTTGATGACGGTGTGGGATTGGTTGATCCAGTCTAAGGCGGTTTGCCGTGACGGTAAACCCGGACCGGGTTTCGACCGCAGGCGGAGATCGGCATCGCTTCCGCTTGGTTTCCCTCCCGGCGTGTGCGATAATTTCGGCAGGCGACTCTGGACACACAAACGTCGCCCGGTTGATTCCCTCCACGAAGCCCATGCCCTCACCCCGCCCCACCGAATCCCCATTAAGCCGTCGGCAGTTTCTGGGAAGCAGCGCCGCCAACGCGGCGGGAGTCGCGGCTGGCGTCGCGTCGGGGGTGGTTCCGTGGATGGAAGAGGCATTGGCAGGAGAGGTTTCGCCGAGTGATGTCGTTCGGGTAGGAGTGATCGGGGTTCGGAATCAGGGACGCCTGATCGCGGGGGAATTGCCCCGGATTCCCGGGGTTCAGGTGACGGGGCTGTGTGATGTCGACGGGAGTCTGCTTCCCGCGGTCGCCCGGCAGGTCGCGGAGTTGCAGAACGGCAAAGCTCCACGGTTGGAACGCGATTTTCGGTCGCTGCTCGATGACCCGGCAATTGATGCCGTCGTCATCGCGACCCCCGACCATTGGCATGCGCTGATGGCGGCGCTGGCAATGCAGGCGGGGAAGGATGTCTATCTTGAATCTCCCGTGACACACACGATCGACGAGGGGATTCGGCTGGCAGACATCGCACGTCAGTTGGGACGAATTGTGCAGGGAGGCTTGCAGCAGCGGAGTGGCCGGCATTTTCAGCAGGCGATCGAATACGTCCGCGGAGGAGCGCTGGGACGGGTCCATCTCGCCCGAGCCTGGACGGTCCATCAGAAAAAAACGATCGGCGTGAAAGCGGACGGGGTCGCCCCGCCCGACGTCGACTACGACCAGTGGCTTGGTCCGGCTCCGGTCCGCCCCTTCCAGCCCAATCGCTTTCACCACAATTGGCGGTGGTTTTGGGAATACGGTTCCGGAGAACTGGGGAACTGGGGGGTTCAAATGCTGGATGCCGCCCGATGGGGAATGGGGGTCGACTCTCCGGTACAAGTCTCCGCCAGTGGTGGCAAGTACCATTTCCAGGACGATCAGCAGACGCCAGACACACTCTCCGTCTCGTTTTCGTTCCCGGACACGACGATCCTCTGGGAACACCGCTTGTGGTCGAACCACGCGCCCGAGGGACGGAGTTCCGCGGCGGCGTTTCATGGAGAGCGGGGGACGCTGATCGTGGATCGCGGAGGCTGGAAAGTCTATGGCGGTCCCGAGGCGAGTGGCGTTGGGTCGGGCGATTTGCTCGTGCCGCACCTCAAGAACTTCATCGATTGCGTCCGTTCGCGATCCGAGCCCGTCGCTGGTTTGGCGGTCTCTCAGCCGTCGAGCGCGCTGTGTCATCTGGGCAACATCGCCTATCGGCTCGGCACAACGGTCAACGTCGACCCACTGACCGGCCGACCCCGGAACGACACGTCGGCAAATCGACTTGCGGAGATGACGTACCGCGCACCGTGGCACTGGCCCTCATGAACGGCTCGGCTCGCGCCCTCGCCTTCACGGTAATGTGGGCCGCGCTGGCGCAGTCGGTCGCAACCGGGGCCGATCCGCCGGAAAACGGGGGATTTCATTCCGGAAAAGCGTTTCGTCAGGCGCTCGACCGAACCATCTCGGCCACCTGGGAACAGGTCGATCTCCGAACGATCACCCGGCGAATTGAAGAAACCCGGCAGATCGCGCTGTTGGTGGACCGTCGACTGGACCCGTCGCGTCCCGTCAAGTTCGCGGCCCACGACGTTCGCTTGGGTGAGTTGCTGGAGAGATTGGCTTCGGAACGGGACGCGGAAGCGATCGTTGTGGGGAACACGGTCTATTTGGGACCGAAGTCGGCGACAGAAAAATTGCGAACCTTGATCGCGCTGCGGACGGAGGAATTGGCAAGAATCAAGCCGGCGCGACGATCCGGGCTGAATCCGTCCGACGTGCGCTGGGACGACCTGACGACACCGGGCGAACTGGTCAGTCGATTGTCGCAACGAGATCAAGTGCGTATCGAAGGTATCGACCAGGTTCCGCACGATCTGTGGGCCGCTGCGACTTTGCCCAGCGTCAACTTAGTCGAGGCGTTTTCACTCATCCTGATCCAATTCGATCTGACGTTTCATTGGATCGACGGTGGCTCGGGTGTCGAGATCGAGCCGGCCCCTGAGAGAGTCGTCATTGAACGACACCACGCGGTTAGGAAAGGGACGCTCGCCAAGAAGGGGGCGAATGCGGCTCTGTTGGACGAAGTCAAAGAACGCTATCCGGGGCTTTCCGCGAGTCTGGCTGCGGAGGGAATCAAGGTCGAGGGAACGATCGAGCAACACGAGGAAATTGAACGGTTTCTTGGTCGCGGGGAGCCGGGTTTAAAGTCTCCGGATCGTGCCGGCTCCAAGACCGCGTCCAAGGAGAAGAAGGCTCGAAAAGAGTCAGAAATCCGGTACACGCTCCGCATGCAAGACAAGCCGTTGGGTTCGCTGCTGAAAACGCTGGAACGACCGGAACATGGTGGCTGGAAGTTTGAGTTTCGGAACGACGAACTCACGCGAGCCGGCATTCGACTGGATCAGCGGATCACATTCGACGTGCGCGAAGTGGCGATCGCCGAACTGTTGAAAACGGCACTCGATCAGGCGGGGTTACAATTCCAGATCCAGGATCGAGTTGTCCGGCTCTCGCCGAAATCGACCGATGAAGCGCCCAATTGATGGATCGGACTCTCATTTCCAATCGTTCTGATCCTACATCTCCAGCTTGTCCAGATCGTCAATCAGGTCGTCCAGCGTATCGCGTTCACCAGTTGGCTGGAGCCGGCGTTTCGGGATTCCCACGGTCAGGCCCACCGCGTCCCGGCCGTCGTTGACCAACTCTTGATCGCGCTCGGCGGCGGCGACTTCAATCGCCGACGGGGCTCCGAACAGTTTTGACAGGTCAATCTTGAAGCCCCCCTCCAGCGCGATATCGGCACCGGCGATCGCGGGGGTTTTGTGTTCGGGGAAGATGATCGCGTTTTCTGGGCACACCCGGCTGCACGCCGGACAGCCTTTCTTGCAGTTGTCCTGCTGCTCAACCAGAATCCGCTCGTGCGTGTCGACTCCGTACACTCCAAACAGACAAAAATCGATGCACTCCATGCAGTTTGTGCAGCGACTGTAGTCAATGATCGGGTACCACCGGCGGCGCAGCGCTTCGTCCGCGGACCCAGGCGGGGGAGCCACGGGGGCCGCCGGCGCGGGCTGGCCATTCCCGGTCGCATGTCCGTTACTGTTACCATTCGCAGCGGGTGTCGCTGGCTGGGTTGGCAGAAACGGGTTGAGATACCGCTGCATCTGGGCCGGTGCGGGTGATCCGCCAATCCACGACATCAAATCGAGTTCCACCGTCTGAACGGTCGATTCCCGGGCGATTCGACGGATCTCATCCAGATAAACCTTGGGCTCGCTCTGGTCGCGCAGGTCGAGGCAGTAGAGTTTCCGCTTGGGAACGTTGAGAGCCCCGATCGCGTTCGGGCGGGGGGCCTCCTCCTCTTCCGGTGAAGGGTCATCATCCCCCGCATCGGCGGGCTTGAGCAGCGTGACACCGACCTGCCCCTTCACGCCATTGCGATCCAAAATCCAACGGGCCGCTCGCGGAAACAGCCACGACAACACAACCAGGTGCCCCGCGACTCCGCGCAGATACAGCGATCCCGTGTGGTCAGCCGACAGGTCGTTGAGGTGCGGGACCAGTGAGACGTCGATGTCCGGTTCCATCAACAGGGCCGCCGCCAGTTCCTCTTCGAGGTGCCGCTTGGTCGGGTTGCGCCCGGGAGCCTGGGAAATGACAACGGTGATCTTTTTGGCGGCCATGTGATTACTCGTTCATTTGTCCCTTGATCATCCGCTGGGTCTTGTCCCAGCCGGCATCCAGCACCGCCACATAGTCGGCGGCGCTCAGGAGCGGTGCCGAGGTCTCCAATTCGTACAGCCAACCTTCCCCATAATTGTCGGTATTGATGGGGGTCGGGTCCGAGGCGACCCGTTCGTTGAACCGGACGATGCGTCCGTCACAGGGGACGTACAGGCTGGAAACCGCTTTCGAGCTTTCGATCTCGCCGATCTCCTGCTTTTTCCGGACCGGCGTGTCAGCGTCGATCGACCAGTTCAGGAAATAGACATCCTGCAGCAGACGCACCGAGTACGCAGTGAAACCGACGCGCCAGTACGGGCCTTCCGGACGCAACCAGAAATGGCTCTCGACGTAGCTTCGGTCCAGCGGAATTCGGGCGGCGAACTGCCCCATCATGAAGACCAGCGGATCGGACTCAGACATACGGAACAGTAGATACGGAAAGTGAACGCACTGCAAGCGGTCGCCGTCGATTGATGTTCCTATTGAGAATCCCGACGGACGCCACCGATGTATACCGCCTCCACCGAGCCGGGAAACGTCACCCCCTCGAACGGCGACCAGCCGCACTTGGTTTTCATCTCTTCCCGCCGAATCGTCACCGGGCGGGCCATGTTGAGGACCGTCAGCGACGCGGTGTAACCCGGTTCGATTTTCCCAAACCGCCTGGGAACGGTGTACGGGTTCACGAATTCCCCAGGATTCACGCAGCAGAAACGGGCGACTTGTGCCGGCGTGAAGCCTTGATTGGTGATCAGCCAGGTCACAAACGGTCCGTACGTGTCGAGGTGCGGCTGGCCAGAGATTCCCCGCTCGTTTTCCTCCAGCGAATGTGGGGCATGGTCGGTCGCGAGGTAGTCCAGCGTCCCTTCCCGCAGAGCGGCCAGCATCGCCTGTCGATCCGCGACGCTGCGCAACGGAGGGTTCATCTGCATCCAACCACGGTTCGCGTCGGTGAGGTCACTGGTGTCAAAGTACAGGTGATGCGGGGTCACTTCACAGGTCAGGCGTAGTCCCCGGGCGCGAGCCGCCCGAATCAGGGGGAGGCCTTCTCCCACCGAATAGTGGCACAATTTGCCTGTCAGGTCGTATTTCTCGATCATCGCGAGCGCGAAGCGGGTCGCCGAGACTTCGCATTCGGGAGGACGACGGTCTTCGTGCCTGGCCGCGTTCTTATGCGTTTCCAGTAACACCGGATCTTCGCAATGAAAACTGACCGCCCGCCCCCGATAACGGGAAAG
The DNA here is from genome assembly GCA_026692825.1 of Planctomycetota bacterium. Taxonomy (GTDB): domain Bacteria; phylum Planctomycetota; class Planctomycetia; order Planctomycetales; family Planctomycetaceae; genus UBA10511. The sequence continues at coordinate 6,905 of JAPLOC010000260.1, forward strand.
GGACGCATCGAGCTGTTCCAGCGTCGTGAAGAACAGGTCCCCCACACTGTGCCCCATGTAGACCTTGTAGGGGACAGGAAACGACAGCGGATTCGTATTGGGTCCGATGCCGGCGTACAGAGTCACTTCGATCGGCACGTCACGTTTTCGCAGATGGTCCCGTTTCGCCAGCCAACTGGCATCGTCGACCGGGGCAACTTTGTTATTCGGCATGTCGGCGACATGCACCACGCCCCCATGCAGGGCCGCCGCCGCCGCGGTCCGGAAGTCCTCTTTGTAGGTCTCCAGTTCGCTGACATCGTCACGGGCATGAATATGGATGTCGCCCATTCCCGCAAAGACGAGACAATCGTCGGAGAAATCGACATCGGGCGTTCCCAGCGAGGGGCCGACTTCGTCGATCTGTCCATCGACAATGCGAATCTGTCCCCGAGAGACGCCGTCGAGGGAAACGAGTTGTCCTGCGATGATCATTGGGTTGCGAATCCGGGTTCGAAAGTCTGTGAAAACGGGCGTGCTGATCGCGTTGTGTTGACCGAACGCGATCGACGCGACACGGGGAGTCGAGGGCGATCTGCCGGGTGCGATCTTGTCCTGCGAACAACAGAACTGCAACCGCTCGCGGGCTTTTCAAAGCGGGAGTTGAGATGTTCAACACGCGGCATGGGATTCGGAAATCGCGAAATCATGTTGCAAATGCTGGCATGGGTCATGGATTTTTCTCTCCCAAGGCTGGATTTCCCGTTCCGGATCCGACAAATTCCCTTCTACAAATCCGGGAAGGCCGTTGATGAGTGTCGAGGAAATGTCGTGTGGGTCAAAACCCACACGACTTGTTGCGGGTTCCCTGAAGACTCCACAGGAAGCGAGAGAATTCAACATGGCGAAGTCGGTCGAAACGGAAGAGGTCCGCGCGCTCCCCACGGTTCAAAAGGGGGTCGCGTCCAATCGGCTGACACTGCGCGACCGACTCTCGCGGCTGACAATCGACGACGCGTGCCGGCTGCTGGGGGCGCGCGGCCAGCGCCTGCTCACAAAATCGGGAGGGCTTTACGAATTCGACCCCGACAAACATTGTCGTTTGGGCGACGATCTGTTTCGCGTGCGCATTCCGGGCGAACGAGCGAACGGCAAGCCGATCGTCGTGTCGATCACCCTGCGCGCCGACGCCCGACAGCGGCTGTTGTGCAATTGCAACGCATGTGACCAGCCGTGCGAACATCTGGGGGCCGTTCTGGGATTTGTTCTGGAATCGAAGACCCCGTTGGGTCTGGCGGCACCGCCTCAGCAACTCGCCCCCGCCGACGCCGACGAACAGCAACTGATCGACCAGGCGATTCACGATCGGACCGAACGGGCCCGAACGGAAAAAATGGTGGTCAAAGCGACCGACGCCCGGCGTCTCTGGAGCGACTATCTGGTGACCAACCGCGTTAGTGGAAAGACGTATCGGGTGGCGTTGCGCGGGGTCGAGCCGGGGGACTCGTTCTGTAGCTGCCCCGATTTCCGCACGAACACGCTGGGAACCTGCAAGCACATCATCAAGGTTCTCAGTCGCGTCCGCCGAAAGTTTCCCCCCGCCGCGCTCAAGCGTCCCTGGCGGGCCGACCGCCTCTCGTTGCATCTGCGATACGACCGCGAAGTGAGCCTGAGACTGGTTGTTCCCGAGAAACTCGCCGACGAAGCGACGGCTGTGGTTCTTCCCCTGCGGGACCGCGCGATCACCGATATCCCCAAACTGATGGCGATTCTGGCGCGGCTCGATCAACTCGGGCACTCGGTACATGTCTACCCAGACGCCGAGGAATTCATCGAACAGCAGTTGTTCCAGCGACAGATGAGTCGGCTGACGGCGGACATTCGCCAGGATCCCGCCCACCATCCCTTGCGGGAGTCGTTGCTGAAGGTTCCCTTGTTGCCCTACCAGCTCGACGGCATCGCGTTCGCGGTCGGTGCCGGTCGCGCGATTCTCGCCGACGAAATGGGACTGGGGAAGACAATTCAGGCCGTGGGAGTCGCCGAGCTGTTGGCGAAGGAAGCCGGGATCTCGAAAGTGCTGGTGATTTGCCCCGCGTCGCTGAAGTCGCAGTGGCGGTCGGAGATTCACAAGTTCTGCGATCGGACCGTGCAGCTTGTGGGAGGAGCGCACGCCGAGCGAACGTCCACCTACCAGAACGAGAGTTTCTTCACGATCTGCAATTACGAACAGGTGGTCCGCGACGTGTTGGCGATCGAGCGGACGGCGTGGGACTTGATCATTCTCGACGAAGGACAGCGGATCAAGAACTGGGAAACCCGCACGGCCCGCGTCGTCAAAACGCTGAAATCGCGGTTCGCCCTTTTGCTTTCCGGAACGCCTCTGGAGAACCGACTCGACGATTTGTATTCGGTCGTGCAGTTCGTCGATGACCGCCGGCTGGGGCCGGGCTTCCGTTTCTTCCACCGCCATCGGCTCGTCGATGGCGATGGCAAACTCGTGGGCTATCAACGACTGGATGAACTGCGCACAGCGCTCGCCGACGTCTTGCTCCGACGCACCCGCGACAGTGTTCGGCTGCAATTGCCCGAACGGACGCTGGAAATCGTCCGCATCTCACCGACCGACGAGCAGATGACGCTCCATCAGTCGTTCATGCAGATCGTCCGACAGATCGCCGACAAACCGTATCTGACGGAAATGGACCTGTTGCGATTGCGCAAGGCGCTGTTGATGGCCCGCATGAGCGCGGACAGCACGTTTCTGGTCGATAAGCAGCCACCGGGTTTTTCCAGCAAACTCGAATGCCTGGATGAGCTACTGGGCCGGCTGTGCGATGAACCCGACCGCAAAGTGGTGGTGTTTTCGGAATGGACGACCATGCTCGACCAGATCGAGAAAATCCTGCACACGCGCAAGCTCAAGTTCACGCGGCTCGACGGACAGGTTCCACAGCGTGAACGGGCGGCGCTGGTGGCGCAGTTTCAGGACGATCCGGAATGCCGCCTGTTTCTGACGACCAACGCCGGCTCGACGGGGCTGAACCTGCAGTCGGCGAACACAGTGGTCAACGTCGATCTCCCCTGGAATCCCGCCGTCCTCGAACAGCGGATCGCCCGGGCGCATCGCATGGGTCAGAAGCGCGAAGTGCAGGTCTACGTTTTGGTGACGGAAGGGACCATTGAAGAGGGTTTGCTCTCCACGATCGCGAAGAAGAAAGAACTGGCGATCGCGGCCCTCGACGCGGATTCCGACGTGTCACAAATCGACCTGGTGACCGGCCGCGAAGATCTCAAGCAGAAACTCGAGGTGTTGCTGGGAGCCGTCCCGGCGGCTCCCCTGGACGCGTCAAACGAGGCGGAGACTGTCGCGGAAGCCGCGGCAAATGTCGGTGACACGAGCGGCACCAGCGATTCGCCGTCGGCGGAGACTTCGGTCAATGACGGCGCTGCTCCGTCGGCGGGGGCCACGAATCCGCATCGCGAACGGGTGGCGGCGGCCGGGGGGGAACTTTTGGGAGCCGCGTTCAAGTTCTTGGGAGAACTGGTCGCGCAACAGCAGACACCAGAACCACCGTCGGAGCTGGTGGGGTCGCTCCGTGCCGGCCTGGGTCACTGTGTCGAACCAGCGGTCGACGGGGGTCGGCCGGTGCTGCGGTTCACACTCCCCGACGCGTCCGCGCTGGAAGGGTTGGCACAAACGCTGGCACGCCTGCTGGTCGCAAGTTCCCCAACCGGGACGCCGGTCTCGCGCATCAGCGCCCACCTGCCGCAAGACGGCGCACCTAATCCATGATCACGCCCGACACGTCGCGTGGATTTCAATCCACGCGACGTCAACCCGATTTGCGCTCAACGGCATCAGAACAACAGCTCTCCCAGTTTCTGAAAAATCTCGGTCATTGGCACTTCCGCCCACAGCAGCGGAACCATTGGCAACAATGCCGCCAGTACCAGCACCGCGAACGCCTTCACATCGAACGGGATCGGCAACATGCGGTCAACATGTTCGTAACACGTTCCCATATCCGCCATCGACTGAATATCGGGGCTTCCCAGCAGGCTGGCGTAGTCATCTCCCCCGCGGTTCTTGATCCACTTCTCGTCGAACGCGCGGTCATGTCTCCAGGCCAGCTCGCCGATATCCAGTAGTCCACTGAACCGGCACCGCAGCAGTTTTGCGGTGAACGCCAGCATCGGTGCGTGGATCACCAATAACACCGTGATGACGAACAGCATGACATGGTATTTCCGTTCTTCCAAGGTGGAGCCGTGGTTCATGATTTCGTCGGCGAGTCCGGCGGACATGACTGCCGAAATCGCCATCACAACCATGGCGAAACTTGCCAGACCCCAGCCCAGAAAACCCAACCCGCCTGTACGATCGGGGTGGGTGGGGGTCAACTCGATGTCGAGTCGGGAAATCTTTATCAGAAACCACCCCCAAATGAGAAACACCCAGACCCACCGCAACAGGAAGAAGAACAGGCAGGGGAGGCTGATGAAAATATACCACCAGCCCGCCGCAGTGACGCGTGACGGAGGATCGACTTTCTTTTCGGCGTTCTTCGATTCACTCTTTGATTCAGTCTCACCGGACGTGTCGGTCGCGACGACTGGGTTCAATGGAATCCTCTCCCAACTGTTGAACCCCTCGCTCACCCCGAAAAACAGCCGGGACAGCAGGGCAATCGACAGCGCGATTCCGATAATCACCACCTCGGCGGTCAACGAATTCCGCAGTGAGGCGGCCGAGTCGCGGGCGGCTCGGAACCGCCCCAGTTCACTTTCGGGAATGATCCCAGACTCGATCAGGTGACGCGTTTGCATCGCGAGACCCGCGGCGACCACCAATTCGGCCATCCCCAGCAGCGGCACGACGAACAGGAATCGCACGTGAACCTCAGGATCCTGGAAAAACGGAATCGCGACGCGGTCCCCAACCGCATGCCCCGCGAACCACGACAGCACCGCCAGCGGCAGCCAGGTCACCAACAGCATCAGGAAAGCGCGCAGCAGCCGACATCGCAGACTTCGATCTCCCAAACCGATTCGCTTCAGAAGAAAAAAGGTCGGCCCCCCTTCGACAAACGAAATTTCAGCCGGCGTGAGGGTGTGATGGTCCGTCATGGTTCCTCCAGGTTTTGGAATTCAGGGGGCTGACGCCTCCCCGTTCGCCGCAGTATAATCATAGGGCTGGTTGTGTGTTTACCCGTGTTTTCGCTCGAGGCCCAATCCGATGACCACCGAAGCGTATCACCCCGGACTCGAAGGCGTGATCGCCGGCGAAACTGCCATTTCCTCGATCACGGGGGGCCTCAGTTATCGCGGCTATTCGATCACCGATCTGGCCGTGCAGTCGACGTTTCCCGAAGTCGCCTACCTGCTGCTACATGGCGAACTTCCCAACGAAGAGGAACTGGCGGACTTCAAGACGATTCTTGATGAGTCCGCCACAATTGACCCCTCGATCCTCCAGTTTCTGGGTCAGATCCCCCTGCATGTCAGTTCCATGGACGCGCTGCGGACAGGAGTGAGCGCGGTCGCCCACTTCGACCCGCAACTGGATGACGACCGGCCGGCCGCCAAGATCGCCCAGGCGACGCGTCTGCTCGGGCAGATCCCGATCCTGATCGCCGCCCGTCACCGGTTGCGGCGTGGCCTGCCTCTCATTCCGCACGATCCCGAACTGAGCTTCGCGGGCAGTCTGTTGCGTCTGATCACGGGCGAAACCCCGTCGCCTCTCGCCGAAAAGGCGTTTGATGTTTCGTTGATTCTCTACGCCGAACATGAGTTCAACGCGTCGACGTTCACCGCACGGGTCATCACATCCACTCAGTCGGACCTCTACTCGTCGGTTGTGGGGGCGATCGGGGCGCTCAAGGGGGCGCTGCACGGCGGCGCGAACGAACGCGTGCTGGAGGTGCTGCAAGAGGTGGGTGACCCGAGCCGCGCGGACGACTGGGTGCGCGAGGCTTTGTCGAAGAAGCGCCGCATCATGGGCTTTGGCCATCGTGTCTATAAAGAAGGGGATCCCCGGGCGACAATCTTGCGGAACTACTGTCAGATGCTGGCCGCCGAGCGGGAGGACAATCGACTGGAGCGAATCGCCGACACAATTGAGTCGTTTGTGAAGAGCGAGAAAGGGTTGCCCCCGAATCTCGACTGGCCAAGCGCCCGGCTGTATCACTACTTGGACCTGGAAGTCGACTTGTTCACTCCACTTTTCGTGGCGAGCCGGGTGGCGGGATGGGCCGCGCATGTGATCGAACAAGCGGCGAACAACCGATTGATCCGACCGCGCAGCCGATATATCGGCCCCCCGACGCGGCCCTACCTCCGGCTGGACGAACGGAGCAATTGAGATGACCACAGCGACCCTGACATTCGACGATTCGGTCGTCCTGACTGACGTGTCTTGGCAGGACTATGAGCGGTGGCGGCTGGCGCCTGCCAATTTCAATTTGAAGATGACCTACACTCGAGGGACGCTCGAGATCATGTCCCCCTCACGCCGTCACGAACGAGTCAGTTATCTGATTGGCCGGCTGATTGACGTCTGGACGGAGACGCATCGCATCCCGTGCAGCCCGGCACGCGCGACCACGCTGCGACGTGTGGATCTTGACTGTGGGCTCGAGCCAGACAACTGCTACTACCTCGAACATGAATCGGACGTTCGCGGAAGCGATGACCTGGATCTGGCGACCGATCCCGTTCCCGACCTTGTCGTGGAAGTGGAAGTGAAATCCAAAGCGACCGATCGACTGCCGATCTATGCGGCCCTCGGTGATCCGGAGTTGTGGCGGTGGCGCGACGAGCGGTTGAACGTGCTGCGATTGGATGAGACTGGCAGTTACAGTGAAGCACTGGAGAGCGAGGCTCTGCGGGGATTTCCGGTTCAAATCGCAGTCGATCTGATCGCGCGGCGGCACGCGATTGGTGATACTGACGTCGTGCGTGAGTTTCGACAAGCGGTTTCCATTTGACGTCAGCGCCC
>JAPLOC010000261.1 GCA_026692825.1 Planctomycetota bacterium
ACGCCGCGGTCTGGACGCCTTCGGCAGAGTTGAGTGGAGACAGATTGAAACGCCGCATCGGAAACACCTGCTGGATCATCCAAAACAAACCGGATCGCGCTCCGCTTCACTGCCCCACGCCTCCAACCCGGGAAACGCCCCAGTCAGATCTGTCGCCAGCCGCTCCATCGCCGGGCGTTCGGTCGCGTAATGTCCCGCCAGCACGAGCGCGCAACCCGACTCCTGCGCTTCGACACTCGTATGGAATCGAGCCTCTCCAGTGAGAAACGCATCACACTTCCGATTCCGCGCCGCCCGCAGTAACTCTCCCGCCGACCCGCAGGCGATTCCCACCCGGCGGATCGGCTGATCCAACGCCCCCGTATATTGCAGTCGGTCGATCTTCAAGAGTTCCTTCACCCGGGTTAAAAACTCCCGCAACGTGACGAGAGTCGCATTATCCCCGCCCGTCTGTACCGGAATAACGCCTGTCCGACCGACACCCACGTCCAACTGCGGGGCTCTGCGGGGGACGATATCGAACGCGGTCTCTTCATACGGATGCGCCTTCTTCATCGCCGCCATCACCTTGTCAACCAGCGCTGCCGGGCACACCATGTCGACGCGATACTCCTCCACCGTGCGAAATTCTTCAGGCACGCCGATCGCCGGGTGACTGGTACTCGATCCGCGAAACGAACCAGTCCCCGGCATCAAAAAGCTGCACTCCTTGTATTCACCAATCACCCCCGCGCCGGCGTCCCACATCGCCCGTTGGACAGCCGCCACGTGGTCGCGCGGCACCATCACCACCAGTTTGTAACTGGGCGGGGCGCTCGCGGGTTCCAGGGAGTCGATCTCCACCAGCCCCAATCCCTCGGCGAGTTTCTGATTGATCCCCGCCCGCGAACTGTCGAATCGGGTATGTGCCGAGTAAACGGCCACACCCGAGGCCGCCAGCTTCAGCACCATCCGTCCCTGCGGATCATCGGTCGTCAGGCGCTTGACCGGCTTGAAGAAGATCGGGTGGTGGGTGACCACCAGTTCCGCTCTTCGTTCAATCGCCTCACGGGCGACGTCGCTGGTGAGTGTCAGACAGGTGACGACCCGCTCGACGACCGCGTCGCGATCACCCAGAAGCAGCCCGGTGTTGTCCCAGTCTTCCGCCAGATTCTGCGGAGCGAAACGGTCGAAGAACGCGACAATGTCCGAGATGCGGGGCATGGGGAATTACTGGGGAAGGATGCGGAGGAACCAACGTGCGCTCTCCCGCGCGGGGCACGGGCAGTTCCAAGTCTCTCTCCGAACCAGAATAGCGGAGCCGACATGGTTCTCGCGATGGCACCCCGTGGATAAGATGCGGGTCGGCTGTTTCCTCCCGTCACGCTCCGCGGTTCTTTCACCATGCTCAGACTGTCGCTGCATCGCGTTCCCACCGGCGTTCTCGCGGCGTTCGCCTGCGTCGCTCTTTCGCTCGCGCCGATCACCCCGGCATCCGCCGCCGACGATTACACCTTGGGGCCCGACTCCATGGTGCAAGAGGGGGTGCCTCAGGGAACCACCACCAAGCACCAGTGGCTGAATTCCAAAGTCTTCGCGGGTACGGAACGTGATTATTGGATTTACGTCCCCAAGCAATACGACGGCAGCAAGCCTGCTTGCGTAATGGTCTTTCAGGACGGCGGATCGTATGTCGACGCCAAAGGTCAGTTCCGGACCACTGTCGTTTTTGACAATCTGATTCACAAAGGGGAAATGCCGTTGACCATCGGCATCTTCCTGAATCCCGGGCAGGTTCCCGCGACCGAAGCAGGACAGAAGCCGCGCAGCAACCGCAGCTTTGAATACGACACCCTCAGTGATCAATACGCCCGATTCCTGCTCGAAGAAGTCCTCCCCGAAGTTGGCAAGACATACCGCCTCAGTGACCGGCCCGAACACCGCGCCATCGGCGGAATCAGCTCCGGCGGAATCTGCGCATTCACGGTCGCCTGGGAACGTCCCGAGGCATTTTCCAAGGTGTTGTCCCACGTGGGCAGCTTCACAAATATCCGCGGCGGACATGTTTACCCTTCGCTGATCCGCAAGACCGAACGCAAACCGATTCGTGTCTTCCTGCAGGAAGGGAGCAACGATCTCGACAATCTGCACGGCAACTGGCCGCTCGCGAATCAAGAAATGGCGGCGGCCCTCAAGTTCTCGAAATACGACTATCGGTTTGACTATGGCGACGGCGGCCACAACGGCAAACACGGCGGTGCCATCCTTCCCGACTCCCTCCGCTGGCTGTGGCGCGAGACGCCCCAGTAGGCGTTCCGCACCCCTTCCCTCAGACGTTTCGAACCGTCTCAATCGTTCATTTCTTTTCTGGAGTCACCATGCGCCGCATCTGGATTCCCGCACTGTTGCTGCTGTTGTTTCCCCCCGCGATCCGCGCCCAGGACATGGCGCTCTCCACCATTCTGATCGATGGGGAGAACTGGCAGATGGTCTCGTCGGGGCACCGCTTCACCGAAGGGCCGGCGGTCGACTCCGACGGTCGCGTCTACTTCACCGATGTCCCCGAAAGCAAGATCTTCAAGATCGACCTGGATGGAAAGGTGACACTGTTCGCCGAGAATACCGCCAATACCAATGGCTTGATGTTCGGCCCCGACGGCAAACTTTACGGCTGTCGAAATGGTGAGAAGAAAATCGTCGCCTACAACGCCAAAGCGGAAGCCGAAACCATCGCCGACGAGGTGCAGTCCAACGACTTGGTCGTGGCGGGGAATGGCTCGATCTGGTTCACCGATCCACCGGGGAAGCGGGTGTGGCACATCGCCCCCGACCGCAAGAAAACGGTGGTCGCCGAGGGGATCAATCCGAATGGAATCATCCTGTGGCCCGACCAGGGGACGATTGTGGTGACCGAAGGCCAGGAAGCGATTCTCTGGACGTTTCGCGTCGAGCGTGACGGCACACTGACGAACAAGGACCGCTATTACGGACCATTGCAACTCCCGTCCGGTGCCGACCGACCGGGATCGGACGGCATGACCGTTGACGCCGTCGGTCGTCTCTACGTCACCACGCGAGCCGGATTGCAAATGTTCGACCCCACCGGACGACTCGGCGGAGCGATCGCGAAACCGCAGGCGGGTCCGCTGTCGAATGTCTGTTTCGGGGGTCCAAAGCTCGACACTCTGTACGTGACGGCGGGTGACAAGGTCTTCCGCCGGAAGATTCAGGCGAATGGCGTGCGGTACGGCAAGTAGACCCGCCCACCGTGTCGTTGCGAGTGCCCGATGTCGACTCCGGGAAACGATCGGTTCGCCACCACGCGCTGGAGCCTGATTCGGGCGGCGGCCGATCGCGGCCATCCCGAGTCGGCCGAGGCGCTGGCGGAGCTGTGTCGGGTCTATTGGTATCCGGTCTTTTGTTTTGTCCGCGGGCGCGTCCCCCGGGCCGAAGACGCCCAGGATCTGACGCAGGAATTCTTCTGCCGACTGCTGGAGAAGCGGACGGTGGAACGGGCCGATGCCGATCGGGGCAGGTTTCGCGCGTTCCTGTTGACCTCGGTCAAGAATTTTCTGGCGAATGAATGGGACAAACAGCGGGCGGAAAAACGGGGGGGACTGTTCAAGTTGTTGCCGCTCGATTTCGAGTCAGCCGAATCGCGTTGGTCGCTGGAGCCAGCCGATCATCGGACGTCAGAGTCACAGTTTGAACGGGAATGGGCGCTGGCGCTGCTGGATCAGGTGATCGCGCGATTGCGAGCCGAGGCGCAGGCCGCCGGGAAAGAGTTCCACTTCGAGGTTCTCCAAAGGTTCCTTGTGGGTGCCCCCGCCGACTCGACTCTCGCGGAAGCCGCCGTCACGCTGGGGCTGACACCCGAAGCCGCCCGGCAGGCGACCCACCGCTTGCGCCAGCGCTATAAAACGCTGCTGCGCGAGGAGATCGCGCAGACACTGAGCGACCCCGCCGACGTCGACGACGAGTTGAAACGCCTGCTGACGAGTCTGGCGACACCGTCGGTGTGAACAGAGATTGTGCGCACCAATTTACCGTCCAGCGCCGGAGGCACGTCGAAGGCTCTCCTCGAGAAACCGATAAGCCTTCTCCCGGGATTCCGCCGGGAAGCTGTGTATGGCTTCCGGATAGTCGGCTTGCAGGCTGGCCCCCGCGCCGTGCAGTTCGTACACGGTCTGGGCCGACCGCATCACCAGTTTCACCCCCGCCACGTCAAAGTCGTTGTCGCGCGTCGCCGCGCAGGCCAGAAACGGCCGAGGTGCGATCGCTGCGATCAGTTCGGTGAAATCGAACGGAACTTTGGCGATGTCATTTTCGAACCGCGTCGCGATCCGGGGCATATAGCGCGGCCCGGTCCAACTGGGAATGTCGTCTTTCGTGAAGGTGCAGAACCCGCAGCTCGATACGACCGCCTGGATCCGTGGCTCAAACAGCGCCGTGAAGATCGCGTTGTGTCCTCCCAGTGAATGACCGAGACAACCAATGCGGTCGCCATCGACTTCCGGAAATGTCTGCAACAAGTCGACCGCGCGGACGTTGTCCCAGATCGCCTTCATCGTGCCGCTGGCGTATTCGGGGTGCTGGTCGAAGTCGTAGGTGTGTTCACCAAACGAGGGATAGTCGGGGGAGAGTGTCACAAACCCCCGTTTCGCCAGTTCGAGCGCGTAGTGCAGACCAGGATCCCCCGCCAGACCGGCCGGCTCGTCTTTGCCGACAGCGGTGGTTTGTTGCAGGCACAAGATCGCCGGCCGGCGCTCACCTGTCGGCGCTCCCGGTAGAAACAGCCACGCCGACACGCGATCGAAATGGTCGCTGCGGTACCGCACCTTTCGCCGAGTCAGACCGCCGACCTGCGATTCCTCCAGCACTTCGAGTTCCAGGGGAACCTTCGCCGCCGGTCCGGGAAACTCACCGGCCGCCGACTCAAACTGTTCCACGATCTGCCTGCGTCGGGATTTCCATTCGTCCACGCTCTTCAGTGGCTGCTTCCGATTCGCAGCATCGAGTCGATAGGTCAGGTCGAGATGCTCGGCGTAGTGCGGCGCGGGGGGATCGGGTTCGAATTGTCCGACGGGAAACCCCGTCTGGTACGAAACAACCCACTCACCCCGGGATGTACGATAGCGAACGAGTTGGTCCCGGTGTTCAAAATCGGTCGGGCCGGTTCGAACCACCCGCTGTGCGCCCTGGGGATCAATCGCCTCTCCCGCGACCGCGAACACAATCTCCGTACGGTTCCCCAAGGAGTGTCCGGTCGACGCGAACACCTTCCCATCAATGTCGGATTGCTCCACGATCTTTGGAATGACATCCAAACCGGACTTCTGAAAGTTTGCGATCATTTCGCGGGCATCGCCGATCGGACAGACTCCATCGGTCGCGCCATGCACAATGTACACCTTCGCCGACGATTGGAGTTCCTGCATCTTTGCCAGATGCTCGGGATGGCCGATGAACCGCACTTCCTGCGCGTCACGTGAAAGGTGATTGGGACTCGCCGGCTCGCGACTGTACCGGGCGTTGAGTTCACTGCCCCCGGGGAGATTGAACGCGATGTCGTCACTGAGTTTCGGCATTCCGCACAGGTCGACGACGGCGGCGAACGTGCGGGGGGCGAGCTTGTTCGCCATCAGCGTCACGTTGCCCCCGCCCGACCCACCCGTCGCGTAGATTCGGCCATCGTGGAAAGCGATTCGCTCGGTTCGCAACCCATCCCATACAAAGTGCAGCGCCCGCAGCGCGTCGAGCGCTTGTAGCCAGCCAAAATCGTACGGCTCTGGGCCTTCAATCGAGTCTTTCGGACCACTTTGCAGATAGTCGACGCAGAGCGCGACGCAATCGCAACGATTCGCGAGCTGTTGCGGGTCGGCCGTCCCAATGCAGTCTGACCCGCCCCAGTTGTGCAACGTCAGAAACAATCCAGTGTTCGCCGAGATGTTCTTCCGCTCGCCCCCCGGGTAACAGATCCGCACACGGATGGAACGCGGACCGGGTCGCAACGGCCATTCCTGCGCGGGAATCTCAACCGCAGCGTTGACCATTGGCAGCGCCGGCACGTCGGCGGCCGTCACACGAGAACCGGACAGCCCCGGCAGCCAACCCAGGACTTCCAACAGGGACAAGCACAACAACGAACCGCGCGCCAAAAGTCTGTGTCGCATGAGATTCACCTGGGATTCGCTCTCACAGTTGCTGACCGGTGGGCGTTTGACCCATAATCGCGACATTCCTTCACTCTTCAGTCAGCGCTCATGAAAATCGACCACATTGAGGCCATCCATCTCCGTTACGAATACCCGAATCAGCATGGATTCGAAAGCTCGGGGGGCATCACCAGCGCCCGGCTGACCAGCTTGGTCCTGGTGCATACCGATGACGGCAAGGTCGGACTGGGGTCGGCGTATTCTCACCCGGCACTGGTCGACATTGTCGTTCGGCAACTCGATCCGCTGTTACGCGGGAGCGATCCTCGGGAGGTCGAGGCGCTTTGGGAGGCGATGTACGGCTACACCCGCTGGTACGGTCGCAAAGGAGCCGCCATGTCGGCCCTGGGGGGAATTGATGTCGCCCTGTGGGATCTGCGCGGTCAGGCCGCCGGCAAACCGGTCTGGAAACTCTTGGGGGGGCAAACCCCGTCGTGCCCGGCGTATGCCAGTTCGCTGCTTTGGAATTCCATCGACGGACTGCGAGCCGAGGCGCAGCGGCATTTGTCGAAAGGGTTTCGTCGGATGAAAATGCGGCTCGGTCGCGATCTCGATTACGACGTGAACGCGCCGCGAGCAGTCAAGCGAGAAATCGGACCCCGCTGCGATCTGATGTGCGACGCTTCGATGCGGTACACGGTCGATGTGGCCAAACGGGTGGGATCGGAGCTGGCGCAGATTGGAGTCTTCTGGTTCGAGGAACCGTTCGCTCCCGAGAATCTCGACGCGTTTTCGGCATTGCGGGGGACGGTGGGAGTTCCGCTGGCGGCTGGCGAGAACGAATTTGGTGTCCAGGGGTTTACGGAACTCGTGCATCGGCAGGCGGTCGATATTGTGCAGGCCGACGCCAGCCGATGTGGCGGGATCACGGAAGTCTTGCGGGTGGCGGAACTCGCCGACAAGGCGGCGCTCAAGCTCGCCCCGCATTCGTGGAGCGACGCGATCGCGATTTTCGCCAACGCGCAGGTGGTCGCCGCCACACCCCATGCGCTGACCGTTGAAGTCGACCAGACCGGCAATCCGTTTGTGGATGAGCTGCTCAGTGAGCCTTGGAAGGTCGTGGATGGCAGACTGCAACTGAGCGAACGGCCGGGATTGGGAATCGAATTGAATCCGCAGGTTGTCGATCGACTGCGTCTGGCGGACCCGTACCACATTCCCGACGGATGGTATTCCGACATGGTGTTTGGGGCGGCGTGGAACAAGCCGGCGGGACCGTATCAGGCCGACTGAGTTCGCGTTTCTCTCTCGAACGTCTCGAGTCGTTCTCGCGTCAGACGCACGCCCTGGATTTGGAGAGTGAGTTGTCATGCCCCGAATCGCCCTTGGGTCGATTTTCACCGAATGCAATCAGCTCGGCGGTGCGCCGCTGACGCTGGCGGAGTTTGAACGGGGGGAATTGTCGCGCGGCGAGGACGTCTTGAAAGCGACCGCTGGCACGGTGGGGGGAATGCTCGACGCGTTGCGGGCCGGGGGGGCGACGCCCGTCCCGTTGCTGGTGGCGAGCGCCTGTCCCGGGAGCGAGGTGACGGCAGACTGCTACACGACCCTGAAAACCGAGCTGCTGGAGCGATTGCGAGCGTCGCTCCCTGTCGAGGGGGTCTTGCTGGCGCTGCACGGGTCGGCGGCCGCCGAGAACGCGGGGGATCTGGAAGGGGATTTGCTGACCGCGGTGCGGGGGGTGGTCGGCCCCACGGTTCCGATTGTGGCGACGCTCGACCTGCATGCGCATGTAACGCGGACGATGGTCGAGCAGGCGACGGCACTGGTCGCGTGGGAGACGTATCCGCATCGGGACGCGTTCACGACCGGCGCTCGCGGCGCTCGGCTGCTGCTCGACACCGTCCGCGGAAAGTGCCACCCAACAATGGCGATGGTGAAGGTGCCGGTGGTGACGGCGGCGATTCATGGCGGCACCGACGGCCCCAGTCCCTTCGCCGACGTGATGCGGTTCGCCAAGTGGTTTGAAGGACGGGGGAGGGTCTTGTCGACCAGTGTGTTTCTGGTGCATCCGTATCTCGATCTGCCGGAAATGGGGAGTGGCGCGCTGGTTGTCACCGACAACGATCTCCCGGAAGCTGTCGATCTCGCGACGCGGATCGCGAATCTGTATTGGGCCAGGCGTCGAGATCTGGAACCGGAAGTCGCTTCCCCCGCCGACGCGATTGAGCGGGGCCGGCGTATCGCGGGGGGACCGGTGTTGCTGGTCGAGGCGGCGGATTGCTGCGGGGGTGGGGCCGCTGGAGACAGCGTCGCGACCTTGAAGGCGTTGCTCGTCGCGGGAGGGACTGATCGGGCGATCGTTCCGGTCGTCGACCCCCGGGCCGCCGACGTTTGCCATCGCGCGGGAATGGGGGGAACGGTGGAATTCGAACTGGGCCATCAAGTCGATCCACGATGGGGAACGCCGGTCCGTGTTCAGGGAACGGTAAACCACCTGTCCGACGGAAAGTTCCGATATCGTGGCGGAATCTTCGATGGCCAGCAAGGCGATATGGGGCGAACCGCGGTGGTGCGCGTCGGAGAGATCGACATTCTGATCACGACTCACGGGACCTATGACTGGAACGGCGAACAGTTGGAAGCGGTCGGACTCGATCCCCGCGGGGTGAAATTCCTCGTGGTGAAAAACCCCATGAATTACAACATGGCGTTCCGCCCGTTCTCGACCGGTGTCTTCGTCCTCGACACCCCCGGCCCGACTCCCGCGACTGTGAAGGGAGTTCCGTTCCGAAACTTCCGCGATCCGTGGTTCCCCAGGTTTGAAGAACTTGAGGAACCGAGGTTTTGGGTTTACACGTCGTGAATTCAATTCACCACTCGTCATCTGGAGTGGCGATTCGCCGTCACGAAGGCACGCGACCACAATAGCGATTCACGAGCCTTGCCCGGTATGATCGTCAGCCGGCCGATTCGCGTACATTCTCCGCTCATTGAGCGATTCTCCCGCGCATCACGGAACCACTCGATGCCCATTTCCGCAGTTCCCAAACGACGATCCCCCGGTCACTCAGACTCTCCCCTGCCGCGGTTGCTGGCGATCGGCGTGACGGGATTCAAGTCCATCTGTGCGAATGCGAACATTCCCCTGCGGCCAATCACGCTGCTTGCGGGGGCGAACAGTTCCGGGAAAAGTAGTTTTTTTCAGCCGTTGCTGTTACTCAAGCAGACGCTCGAAAGTCGACAAGAGCCTGCGGGATTGCTACTGAGCGGTCCGTACATCACGTTTTCGCAGGTCGATCAGCTTTTTTGGAATTCGTGCGCATCGGGCATGGCACCGCAATTCAAGCTCGATTTGAATGTTGAAGAATTCGAACCGATTTCCCTGACCTACGAGCGAGGAGATTCAACGAGTCCGCGCCTCAAGGCGCGGTGGGGTCGTGTTGACCTGATCGAAGGGACTTACCCTTTGCAAGCTGATATTCGAGAGGCCTACCCGCACGCCTTTGATTCATTCGAAAAGGCCAATGGAACACAGATTCCATGGTTACAAACGGTGACGTTTGAGCGATCCGTTCCACGCGTTGTGGTGTCTCCAAAAACAGACGATCCCAACGATGCCGATGGTTATGACGTCACTCCCAAATCCATTCTCCGCGCGTGCAGTGTCATCGAGTCGGTGATCCATGTTGCGGGACTTCGCAGACCCCCTCAACGTGAATACCCGTCGACCGCCGCCGTCTCCGGCAAACGGTTCCCCGGTCCTTTCGAAGCCTACACGGCATCTTTGTTGAAATCGTGGCAGAGTGATCCAAGTCGCGGCAAGCTGGTAAATGTGGAAAAGGATCTTCTGGCATTGGGACTGACGTCGCGAATCGAGACTCAACCTATTGACGATGTTTCCGTAGAACTGCGCGTCGGGCGGACGTTAATCTCCTCGCGCGGCAAGGGGCCGGACCTCGTCAATATCGCCGACGTCGGTCTGGGTGTCTCCCAGGTTCTGCCAGTTCTGGTGGCCCTGCACGTCGCGGCTCCCAACCAGATCGTGATCCTTGAGCAACCAGAGATTCACCTGCATCCCCGCGCCCAGCTTGCGCTGGCAGGGGCTCTGGTCGCGGCAGCTAAACGTGGCGTCCTGGTAGTCGTTGAAACCCACAGTTCCCACTTGCTGCTGGCGATTCAAACTGCTGTTGCCAGGTGTGAAATCGATCCCTCGAAAGTCTCACTCAACTGGTTCCGCCGCGACGATTCGGGAGCCACAACGGTCGCGACGGCGGAATTGCAATCCGATGGTTCCTATGGCGATTGGCCAGAGGACTTCGGCGACGTCACGCTCGACGCCGAGCGGGAGTATCTCGACGCCACTCCGACTGCGCCGTGACACCGAGTACCGCAACGATTGGTAGTTCTCACGGAAAGAAGGAAGAAAGGGGACAGAATGGTACTGCGGGTGGTCATCGATACAAACGTGGCAAAGTCCGCTGGCGGTCAAGCGGCCAAAAATCCAGATTCGATACAGTGTCGTGACTTTTTGGTCATGTTTCGAAACAAAACCGACTGTCGGTTGGTTGTGTCACCAGAGATACGAGAGGAGTGGACGCGTCATCGATCGAGATTCTCGGTGGGATGGCTCACTCAAATGAAAAAGTCGGGTAGATTGCTTGAGGTCACCGGAACCGCCTTCGCGAGTTTGGAAGATCACATCGAGCGAAGTTCATTGACCGAGTCTCACCGCGAAGCTCTGCAGAAGGACCGCCACCTCATCAAGGCGGCGATCGAGGCCGACCGGCGCATCGTTTCATGCGAGGAGCTTGCCCGCCGATTGTTTGGACAGCTCGCTGCAGAATTTCCAACAATTCCAGGGGCCGAGCGACTGCATGAAGTTCTGTGGATCAGTCCGATTCGACCGGAGGAAGACGCTTTGGGCTGGCTGACGCGGGGATGCCCGCTGGTACCAGGATTATTGCTCGGAGCGCTCAAAACCTGAGCCAAAGGCGGAAGTCCGGTTTGCCACTGGGACGGCCGGGAGTCGATGGATGGATACGCGATAATGGCACTCCCTTCGCCGCGCTCCGGGGGCGAACCGATTGCGGACCCCCCCACCGTTCCGTTATACCACGCTTTCCAGATTCCTTTCTCTGACGCGTGTCGTCGCCGTGTCATCATTTCCCCGTGTCTCAGTCCATCGACACCCATTCCACCGCCTCACAAGCGACCGCTTCCTCGTCGCGTCGTAACTGGTTGTGGTTCAGTCTTCAGCAGATCGTGCAAGTCGTGTTTGCGGTCTGGCTGCGATACCGCGCGCGGGGGGTCGACCGACTCCCAATCGTTGGGCCGGCTCTGTTGTTGTCGAACCACCAGAGCTTTCTTGACCCGCTGTTGGTTGGACTCCCCCTGCACCGCCCTGTCAGCTTTCTCGCCCGCGATTCGCTGTTTCGCGTTCCGGTGCTGGGTTGGCTGCTGCGGAAGACCTATGTGGTGCCGCTCAATCGCGAAGCGGGGGCCACAGGGGGGTTGCGAGAGACGATTCGGCGGATGGAACAGGGCTTTCTGGTGGGGGTGTTTCCCGAGGGAACCCGCAGCGCCGATGGTCGGCTGGGTGAAATCAAGCCCGGCTTCGCGGCATTGATCCGACGGACCGCGACCCCCATTTATCCCGTGGGAATCGCCGGCGCGAACAAAGCGCTCGGCCGGCCCGCGTGTGCGTGGTGTTTGGCGAGCCGTTTCCCAGCGCGGAGATCGAAGTCCTGAAGCAGCGCGGTCGCGAGTCGGAACTGGTCGCCGTCGTGGGGCGGAGAATCGCGGAATGCCAGGCCGAGGCCGAAGAGTGGCTGCGACGAGGGGGTGACAACGTGCGACGGTGACCCAGCGAGTCGAACCCGCGGAGCCAGTGGTCGCGTTCCGTCGCTCCGCCACCAACGAGTTTTCATTCCCACTTCAAGAATCTCATTTCAGACACAGATTTCATGCCTCAACGGATTTTGAGCATTTCGGGACTTCGCGGAATTGTGGGGGACGGATTGGAACCAGGCTACCTGGTCGACTTCGCGTCCGCTCTGGGGACGATGTACGACGGAGGAACGGTGATCCTCAGTCGCGACGGTCGGTCAACCGGCCCCATGGTCAAACACGCCGTTCTCGCGGGACTTTTGGCGACCGGTTGTCGGGTACTTGACGCGGACATCGCGTCGACCCCCACGTGCGGCGTCCTCGTTCAACATCTTAAGGCGGCCGGCGGGTTGCAGATTACCGCGAGCCACAACCCGATTGAGTGGAATGGCCTTAAGCCGTTCGGGCCGGGGGGATCGGTCTTCGATCAGGCGCGCGGCGAGCAGTTGATCGAATTGCTGCGATCGCGCGCCTTCAAATTTCGCGACGGACATCATCTCGGAACGATCGAGCGGCTCGCCGACCCGCACGCGCCACACCTCGACCGGGTGCTGGCACTGGTCGACGCGACGGCCATCCGCGCCCGCAAACCCAAAGTCGTTCTCGATTGCACGCATGGTTCCGGCGGCCTGCTGGGTCCGCGACTGCTCGAAACGCTCGGTTGCGAGGTCCACGTGCTTGGCGGTACTCCGGACGGACTGTTCGAACACACCCCCGAGCCGACCGAGCAGAATCTGACGGGGCTGTGCGCCGAAGTGCGTCGGCTCGGTGCCGACATGGGCTTCGCCCAGGATCCCGACGCCGACCGGCTGGCGATTGTCGACGAGAACGGACGCTATATCGGTGAGGAGTTGACCCTGGCACTTTGTGTCGACCACGTCTTGAAAACCCGCCGCGGTCCCGTCGTGGTCAATGGTTCGACCAGCAGGGTCACCGCTGACATCGCCGCGAAATACGGATGTGACTTTCAGCGATCCCATGTGGGAGAAGCGAATGTTGTCGCGAAGATGCAGGCGCTGGAGGCCGTGATTGGCGGAGAAGGGAACGGCGGTCTCATCGAGCCGAAGGTCGGCTGGGTGCGTGACAGTTTCGTCTCAATGGCGTACGTGTTGGCGGAACTCGCCACCCGCAGACAGCCCCTCTCGACCTGGGTGGCCGAACTCCCCAAATACACCATTGTCAAAGATAAGGTGACTTGCGATCGCGCTTTCGTCGAGCGCGCCTGCGCGGCTCTGAAGGAACGAATTCCTGCCGAAAAGGCTCAGGAAGGGGATGGACTGCGACTCGACTGGTCCGACCGCTGGGTCCAGGTGCGGGGGAGCAACACCGAACCGATAGTGCGGGTGATCGCCGAGGCCCCCGATGGCGATCTGGCACGGGAACTGTGCCGGCAGGCGATGGAGATTGTTCGGGACGTTTGCGATGGGACAGGGAGCTAACGCTCCCCGCTCGCCTGGGTTGCAAACCTCCTGTTTACATCCCTCCCCTGGATTTGGTATGTCGACCCGTCACGCCGTTTCCAGATCAGTCCCGCGCTCGCCTTGCGCACGGGACTCCCCTTCCGTTCGTCCCCCATGGAACCAGCCCAGTCACCGCAGGTTGCCAAACCGGGTCGCCCCTGTCCGGTGGCGATGCGGGGGGATCTGGTCGTGCGGGGTGCGACCTTTCAGGGAGAAACGTGCTGGTTGGTGAAGAACCCGCTGTCGCTCGAATACCATCGGCTGCACCCCGCCCAATACCGCATCCTGTCTCTGTGCGACGGGCGACGGACGCTGGAGCGGATCCGATCTGAGTTCCTGCGCGAATTCCCAATGCAGCGGCTGACCCCCTGGGATCTTCAAACTCTGATCGGGGATTTCCACCGGCAAGGACTGGTTGTTTCCGACCGCCCAGATCAGGCTGAAACACTCGCCCTGCGAGCGGCGACCACCCGCAGCCGGGAGTTCTGGCAGGCGGCCCGCAACGTGCTGTTCCTGCGCCTGCCGGGTTGGAACGCCGAGCCGTTGCTGAACCGCCTGCAACCGTGGGTTGGCTGGCTGTTTCGCCCTCCGGGAGTGCTTGCGGGTTGCGCGCTCATCCTCGCCGGCTGGCTGTTGCTGGCGATCCGGTCGCAGGATCTGGCCCAGGACTGGACGCTGTTCCGCCAGCATTTTGGCCTCTCGAACTTCGTCTGGTTGTGGGTGACCCTGGGAACCGCGAAGGTTCTGCATGAACTGGGACATGGCATCTGCTGCCGGGAGATGGGGGGGGAATGCCACGAGATCGGCGTCGCGTTTCTGGTCTTCAGCCCAAGTCTGTATTGCGACGTTTCGGACTCGTGGATGTTGCCCCAAAAATGGCGGCGGATCGCCATTGGTGCCGCCGGTATGTACGTCGAACTGATGATCGCGTCGGTCGCGCTCGGGGTCTGGGCGACAACGCGATCGGGGTTGATTCACTTTCTGGCGCTCAACACGTTTTGCGTCACAACACTGACAACGATTCTGTTCAACGCCAATCCGCTGTTGCAGTACGACGGTTACTACATGACCGCCGACCTGCTGGAGATTCCCAATCTGCGCACGCGGTCCGACCGCCTGCTGGGGCGGTTCTGTCTAAAACAGTTTCTGGGGGTTGAAACTCCCGCGGATCCGTTTCTGCCAGGCGCTGGGCGGGGCTGGCTGGCGATTTACGCCGCCGCCGCTGCGATCTATCGCTGGGGGATGCTGTTCTCACTGGCGTTTGTGCTGCACGACGTGTTGTCGCCGTGGGGACTGGGGGGAATCGGAACCGCGTGGGGATGTCTGTCGGCGGTCATCGCCCTCGGGCGAATTGGCTGGAACACGGGGCGAGCTTTGCAGGGTCAGGAGAGAAATTCGATGCGACCGTTCCGAATCCTCGGCACCGCACTCGCGGCGGCCAGTGTGGCGGGTGTGATCTGTCTGGTGCCAATTCCCGTCCGAAGCGAACTGCCGATTGTGGTTGAACCGCATGATTTCCGTGCGGTGTACGCGCAGGTTTCCGGCGAACTTGTGGAACAGCGGGTCGAGCCGGGCCAGCGTGTGGAAGAGGGGGATGTGCTGCTGGAGCTGCGGAATTTTGAACAAGCCGACCAGTTGGCCCGGCTGCGGACCGCGCGGGACACCCAGAAGATCGAATTGAAGATCCAGCGGAAACTCAACCAGGCGGCGGGAGTCAAACTGGCCGAAGAGACGCTGGAACGACTGGAGTCGCAGATCTCAGAACTCGAATCGCAGCAGGATCGACTGCTCATCGTCGCGCCATGCGCCGGGCGGGTCATCGCCTCCCCCAGTCGGCCGGCGGCACCCGAGGGGCGCGATCGGTCAAGCGCTCGCTGGAGCGGTTCGGTTCTGGATCGACGAAACCATCTCGCCTGGATTGAGACCGGCACCCATCTGTTGAGTATCGCTCCCGACGACCGTTTCGAGGCCCGCGCGTTCATCGAGCAATCGCAGCGCAACGACGTCGCCAACCAGACGCAAGTTGCGTTGAAGCTGGAATTCCAGCCCGATCGGAAACTGCCGGCGGAACTCACGATGATCTCCGAACGCCACGTCGATACGGTCCCCGACGCGCTCTCCAACAAATTCGGCGGCCCGCTCGCCACCCAGGTCGACGCGGCCGGTCACGAACGTCTCCCCTCCGCCGCTTTCGTCGGACTGATCTCGCTCCCCAACGATACAACCGCTCCACTCCCCGGCATGCGCGGCCGGGCACGGTTTAACATTGAACATCGCACCGCGGCGCAATGGATCTGGCGATTGGTGCGGGCCACATTCCAATTCCGACTGTGACCCGTGTCTCCTCCCAGACTCCTCCCGTTCCTGCGCCGCGCGTTCCATCAGTGGAATTCCCTTCGGCTACGCCGTCACGCGGTGGCGATTCTTGTGTCCGCGCGAGAGTTAGAGTCGGCAACAGCGGACGAATTGCGCCAGCAGTCAAACGACCTGCGCTGGCGGGCCTGGCGCGGCACCGAGCCTGCCGAGCTGGTCGATGCAGCGATCCCTTTGGTGTGTGAAGCGATCCGACGGCACATGGGGTTCTCACCTCACGTGGAACAGGTGATGGGTGGCCTGACTCTCGTCCAGGAATGCGTCGCCCAAATGCAGACGGGCGAGGGAAAAACACTGACGGCGCTGTTGCCCGCCTTCGTGCATTCTCTCGCGGGACAGGGAGTCCACGTCTTGACGGTGAACGACTATCTCGCCGAGCGCGACGCCGAACTGGCGCAGGCGGTCTTGGGTCCGTTGGGAGTTTCGATAGGTCGGGTGCATCCCGAACTCGACGCGGCGAACCGCCGGTCTGCGTACGCCTGCGACATCACCTACGGAACCGCCAAAGAGGTCGGATTTGACTTTTTGAGAGACCGCCTGCGTGAGTCGCCGCAGGGCTTTCCCGAAGGTGGTGAGGACTCCGACAATCCCTCGGCTCAGAAACCAGTCCAACGCGGACGGTACTTCGCGCTGGTTGACGAAGCCGACAGTCTGCTGATTGACGAAGCCCGCACACCATTGCTGATCGCGACCCGCGATCCCTCCAGTGCCACCGACCGGGCACTCGTCCGCTGGTGTACGCGGACAGTCGAGCTGCTGAATTTTGGAATCGATTTCACGTTGGATCCGGGGCATCGCTCGGCGCGACTGACCGACGCGGGTTGCCTCAACCTGTTGCGACTGCCTCGCCCGTCGATGCTGGAAGGGATCGATGTCGAACGGCTGTATCATCAGATCGAACAGTCTCTGACGGCGCGGCATCAGTTCTCGCTCGACCGCCACTATGTCATCGCTGAAGGGAAAGTGGCGATTGTCGATGAGTCGACGGGGCGGGTGCTGGATGGTCGCCGCTGGCAACAGGGGCTGCATCAGGCGATTGAAGGGAAGGAAGGGCTGGAAACCAGCGACGCCACACGCACGACCGCGAAAATCACCGTTCAAACGTTGTTTCGCTCGTATCGCCGGCTGTCGGGTTTGACGGGAACTGCCCGCAGCGCGGCGGGCGAGTTCCAATCGGCGTTTCGGCTGCCTGTCGTCACGATTCCCACCCATCGCCCGTGTCTGCGAAAGACTTGGCCAACGCGGGTTTTTGTGACACTCGAGGCGAAACGCATTGCGGTCGCGCACGAGGTGCAGCGACTGTTGACGCAAGGCCGCGCCGTGCTGGTCGGAACTCCTTCAGTCGCGGCTTCCGAACGATTGGCCGACACGCTCTCGCAACTTGGCATTCATGCCGACGTTCTCAATTGTCGGGCACTCCGCCGCGAAGCCGAGATCGTCGCGCAGGCGGGGCGACCGGGCCGGGTGACCATCGCCACCAACATGGCGGGCCGAGGGACGGACATTCGGGTCGACCCCGAAGTTCTGGCGCGGGGGGGGCTGCATGTGATCGGCACCGAACGGCACAGTTCCCGCCGAATTGACGATCAACTGGTCGGCCGGACCAGCCGACAGGGTGAACCGGGCACCTGCCAGTTTCTACTCTCGCTCGAAGATGAACTGTTGTCTCACCTCCCGCGCGAACGCCTGGAACACTGGACCCGCGCCGCCAGAAGAGTCACCAATCGCGACGGCGAACTCCCGAAGCGCTGGCACAGACTGTTCGATCGCGTGCAACGCCGACTGGAACGGGATCACGCGCGACAACGGGCAGAACTGCTGGTCTATGAACGCCGGCAGCGAGACTTGTGTCGCGAAACGGGACTGGATCCCTGTCTGGATCTTTTGGAGTAAGTGACCTACAGAATTCCTTCAATCACTTTTCCAAACACATCGGTCAACCGGTAGTCCCGTCCCTGGAACCGGTAGGTCAGTCGCAAGTGGTCCAGCCCCAGCAGGTGCAGAATGGTGGCCTGCACATCATGCACGTGAACCGGGTTCTCAGTGACGTTGAAGCCGAGTTCGTCGGTCGCGCCGTAGGTCATTCCCGGCTTCAGCCCCCCTCCCGCCATGAACATGGTGTTCGACAACGGGTGATGGTCGCGCCCCAAATGTGCCCCACCCGCAGTCCGGCCCTCGCGGAACGGCGTCCTTCCAAACTCGCCCATCCAGACCACCAGCGTCTCGTCGAGCAGGCCCCGTTGTTTCAGATCGCGGATCAGCGCCGCGACCGGTCGATCCATCAGCTTGCAACGTTCCACCAGGTTCTCGCGAATGTCTTCCTTCGCCTGGGTGCCGTGAAAGTCCCAGCCCCAGTCCGAGAGCTGCACGAACCGCACCCCTTTTTCCACCAGTCGCCGGGCGAGCAGGCAGTTGTTGGCGAAGCTCGCAGCCCCCGGTTGAGCGCCGTAGTCCTCCAGCAGATGCTGTGGCTCATTGGAGATGTCCATCAGCTCGGGGACAACGGTCTGCATCCGAAACGCCATCTCGTATTGCGCGATGCGGGTCGCGGTTTCGGGATTCCCCAGCTCGGCACCCTGAATCCGGTTGAGATCGTTGATGACGTCGAGGCTCAGTCGCCGCAGCGCCCGGTCCATCCCCTCCGGATCCGAAAGATACAGCACCGGGTCTCCCCCCGTTCGGCACTGCACCCCCTGATAGACCGAAGGGAGAAAGCCGCTTCCCCAGCCCGCCTTCCCCGAACTGGGCAGTGCCCCACCGGAGACGAAGACAATAAATCCGGGAAGATCGCGATTCTCGGAACCCAACCCATACGTGACCCACGAGCCAATCAGGCCCGTGGTTGAACTGGTCGGTCGACAGCGACTTGATGAACGTCAGATCGTCGGCGATCTCGGCGACTTTGGGCATGGCCGCCGAGACCCACGCTCCCGAATCGCCGAACTGCTGGAACTTCTGCGGCGTTCCCAGCAACTTGGGTGTCCCGCTGGTGAACGCGAACGGCTTGCCATCGGTGAGCGATTTGGGACATTCTTCGCCCGTCCGTTTGACCAGCTCGGGTTTGTAGTCGAACAGATCGAGGTGCGACGGCCCACCCGACATGCTAAGGAAGATGACGTTTTTCGCTTTGGCGGTGGCATGCGGTTGCCGGGGGGCGAACGGTTCCTCCGCGACCGTGCCGGCAGTGGCCCCGTCATTGAGCAGCGACGCGAGCGCCAGTCCGCCTAATCCCAGCGAGCCATCCTGCAGAAAGTGGCGACGCGTGACCTGGGCGAGATGACTGAGAGAATTGGCTTTGAACATGGTGGATCAGCGTTTCGCCAGGAATTCATCGAGGTTCAGCAGCACGTTGCCCACAACACTCCAGGCGGCCGCGTCGACGGGGTCGACCTGGGCCTGCAGGGGACCGAGGGGGGTGGTCGCGAGCGCGCCCGCGTTCGCCGGTTCGCGCGCCAGAGCCGCTCGCGGGAGTTCAAACAGCGAGACCAGCCGTTTGAGTTCATCGGCCGACGGAGAGCGGGACAGCGCGAGCTGGAAACCATGGGTGGCCCTAGACTCCACCGTCTCTCCCCCTTCGTTTAAAATCCGCCT